>WSZW01000139.1 GCA_013139905.1 archaeon | reverse complement strand
TTGTTATGTTCTCGGAACCAATATCACCAAATGACAAGGAGTGAAGCGACGCAGAGTCGGCGGTGGGGGGCATGGTCTTTAAAATAAAAAATTGGCAACATTTTATTTCAGGTACAATGTCCATTTTTGATATGGTTTTTATGACATCTTCATTTTTTACGTACGTTCACAATCCTTCTGGAGTCTCTAATGTCTCGATTATAACATAACATTTTATTTTGCGATAGGCTCTTAGTATTTTAATTTAGCATCATTAGCCAAATTCAAAATTTCATTATAATAGTTTTCAGGCACTATAAGTATGCCATCTCCCATTATAGTGTTCAACGTAGTTTTGCTAGTATAGTGTCCGGAAAATCCTTCTAAAGTCGTGTTTTCTTTTAGTACGCCCATAGAAAACCTAAATCTTAGGTGAGGGAATAAATGAGCTTTTTCCTCATCTTTAAATTCAAATTCCGTTCGTATACCAATATATTGTTCGGGTGTTTTAGGTATTTCAATATTTTCCTTTTTGTAAGTCACTTTTTGATAGGATGCATCAATTTCGTTTAACAGTGTTATTAACTCATTTGTATCCACTTTTTCTACTTTTGAGTGATTTTTGAGCATATCAATGAGATAAGGTAAGTCCTTTCTATCTGGTCCAATGGGATTTTCAATATCCTCTTCACGTTGTCTGAAGGAATCTAGAATACCTAACTCTTCATACATTTTTTTAATTGGATCCTCGGTCATTTTAATCATCACATATAAACTAAAATAATTGCCTTTATATAGTTATTTTCTAGGAGTAATATTTTTAAATCTTTTTCTATTCAAGAAGACATACTTAAACTATATTTTTACTACTTTTTTCCACCGTTTCTTTAAAAACGCTGTCCTTCGTCGCCCCCCCTGTCAATTGAATATAACTATTGCGATTAAAACGAGTTCTCTAAAGAGAATTCGGACGAAGCGATAGCGAGTGTTTTAATCGCTTGTTATATGAGTCTCGAAGAGACCAAGCACCTAAAGTGTGATGCGTTCCGCCCGCGATTAGTATTTTTACTTATTATCTTTTTCACAAATAAATACAGAAATTGTTGAATGTCAAATTCAAGAAAGATTTCATTTTTTTGGATTAAATTCGGTTTCTTGAAAAAATTTGAACTGCTAAAGCTAAATTGTCAGAGGGCTTTTTTATAGCTTCTAAATTTATTGTACTTTCGAGCAATAACACATGCTAAAATATAGAAGATAAATATGAGGAGTGGCAAAAGCAGATTATCAATATACAACTGATACTTTAGTGTATCCCATCCGGTATTAAGAGTGTTCATATGCCAATGACTTGGACAATGATTTACGGCAGAGAAGGAGCCATATTCGAAATTCCAAATAGGAGCTATTAAAAAAATTAAAAAAGTTATTATTGCCTTTGACTTTGTTGGTTTTATTAAATCAACAACATTTTGTTTGTTTCTTAAATAGTAAAATATTATTAGTGAAAGAATATAGGAAAAAATTAAACTAAATAATATGGCGTAAGTCTGGTTTGCGATAATAGCAACATTATCAATAGAATATAAAAATCCCAAACCTGTATCTAAAGAAGCTATGCAACATTCTTTAACATAAATGTCCGGAAAGCCTATATCGCAACGATATATATAAATTAAAGGCAGTGATAAAAATAATAAGATGGAGAGAAGTATTCTATTTTTGTCTGGTTTAATTAATTCTTTCCAATCCATATGTTTTATTTATTTAACTTGTTTATATGGTTGTCGTCGTGGCAACGGGCGGAATGTCATATAACATCGGGGATAAAAGAAGTTTTTCTAGAACGAAGTGGAAGAAAAATTTGGACAGAGCCTGCAAGGCGGAGTCTTTTATCCTTTGTTATACGTTTTTTCTGCAAGAAAAAATCGCGAAGTGAAACAGAGCGACAGTATGGCATAGGGGCAAAAATTTATTCTACAGATGTAATTTTATCTAAATCAAAAATATCATTTATAGTTATCAAAATTGCATTATTAACTTTGTAATCAGAATTATCTTTTACACATAAATCAAAATATTTTCCTGAAGAATAAATCTCAACTTTTCCTTTTATTCTGAAGTATCCGCCAACCACACAAATATTTTGATTTTCTTTGAGGTTTTTGATTGTATTGTTCATCTGACAATCAGCAACTAATAATTTATCATCTACAAATCCTAAAGATATTACAATATTAGCATTTGGAATATTATCTTTTGAAGATGTTGCAAGAACAACTTCTTTTCCTTTTTCAAAGTTAGATTTCCAAGTCATAAATAGATTATAAATTATGAATTATATAACTTTTTTGCCCCAAGTAATATTGCGTATAACATTTGGAATTTAACGAAGTCACGACCAGAGGGAGTAATTTGGGTGGAGAAACCTGCAAGGTTTCGGAACCGTTAAATTCCTGTTAAACTCTCCCGTTAGGGATTGAATTTTAGTGCAATGTTCCGTAGCGAAGCGAAGGAAAAATTCAAAGTAAATTTGAAGTCCGTTCTATCTAATGAGTGAAACGGTACATCAAGAACAAGAATCAAAGGGCAGTTTTCCGTTCAAAGTCAAAGGCTCTTAAAGAAAGTTTATCTAAAGGCGTTTTGAAGAATATTTAAATACTAATCTAGTTATTAGGATATTATGAAAGCAATTAATACAGGTATGGGTGTTGCTGCCTTGAAAGCTATAGGGATGTTATATCCGAAGGAAAAGCGACTTTTTGAAGATCCATATTCTGAAAAATTATTACCACCTTTTTACAAATTTTTTGTATTTCTCATGCGTTCACCTAAAATATTTGATTACCTTATGAAATTTAGAGAAAAAAGTACTCCTGGGGTGGTGGGTTGGCTGTTTTGCCGTTTTCGTTATATAGATGATGTATTAAAAGATAGTATTGCAAAAAAGGGTCTTGAATCAGTTGTCAACCTGGGTGTTGGAT
>WSZW01000107.1 GCA_013139905.1 archaeon | reverse complement strand
TCCAAAATGTCAAATAAATGTAAATTATAATCCATTTTTTATAGAAGTTCAAAAATCTAATAGTAGGTGGTAATATTATTTTTTGGTTACCATCGATAGATAATTTTTTAAATTTATTAAGAGGGAAATATGAACTTTTTTAATATTCAAAATGCATATAATATGAAAATTGTACGAGGTTGGGATACTATTTTTTGGGCAATTGATTTTCATAGTACAATATGCGAAGGTAAATATGAATCTAAACAAGTATTTGAATTTTATCCATTTGCTAAAGAAGTATTGCAATTTTTATCCATACAAGAAGATACATGTTTAATATTATATACATGTTCACATCCAATAGAAATTTATAGAATGCAACAATTTCTCAAACAAAATAATATTCTATTTAAATATGTAAATTGTAATCCAGAAGTGCCAAATACTGCACTTGGAAATTATAAAGATAAATTCTATTTTAATATATTATTAGAAGATAAAAGTGGATTTGAATCATCCGATTGGATTGAAATAAAGAAAATATTAAAACGAATATATGAGGTAAAAATATGACAAGAAGAAATAATGATAACATACTAATGCTTACAGATTCTTATAAGATAACACATTGGACACAATATCCTGAATTAACAGAATATATTTATTCTTATCTTGAATCTAGGGGTGGAAAATTCCCACAGACAGTTTTCTTTGGACTACAATATTTCTTAAAAGAATATTTATCTGGTGTTGTTGTAACTGAAGAATTTATTGATGAAGCAGAAGAAATTTGTCTTCTACATTTTGGAGAGAATTATTTTAATCGTGAAGGATGGGAATACATTCTTTCTGAACATGGCGGTAAACTTCCAGTATCAATATGTGCTGTTGAAGAAGGTTCTATTCATCCTGTTTTAACTCCATTAGTAACAATAGAAAATACTGATCCAAAAGTACCTTGGTTAACAAATTATCTTGAAACCTTAATTGTAGAAGTATGGTATCCAATTACAGTTGCTACACAAAGTTATTTTATGAAAGAAAATATATTAAAATATCTTGAATTAACAGGGACACCTGAAGATATATTATTTAAATTACACGATTTCGGTTTTAGAGGTGTATCATCACCTGAAACAGCATCTATTGGTGGAGCATCACATCTTGTCAATTTTAGAGGTACAGATACTCTTGCGGCTATTACAATGATTAGACGTAATTACCATGACCCCTGTGCAGGTAATTCAATTCCAGCCACTGAACATTCAACAGTAACTTCTTGGGGAAAATTCAATGAAGTTAAAGCATTTAAAAATCTATTAACAAAATATCCAAGAGGAATTATTGCTTGTGTTTCAGATTCATATGATATATTCCATGCATGTGAAGAATTATGGGGTGAAATCCTTCATGATGATATTATGAATAGAGATGGAACACTTGTCATACGTCCAGATTCAGGTGATCCAGTAGAAGTTATATTGAGATGTCTTGATATTTTAGGTGATAAATTTGGTTATACAACAAATCCTAAAGGATTTAAAGTTCTTGATTCACATGTTAGAATTATACAAGGTGACGGTGTAGATGACACATCAATTGATGCTATTTTATTTGCAATGTTTGTTTCAAAATGGTCTGCAGATAATATTGCATTTGGTTCAGGTGGAGCACTTTTACAAAAACTAAATCGTGATACCAATAGTTTTGCTTTCAAGTGTTCAAACATAACAATTAATGGAGATAACTATCCAGTATTTAAAGACCCAATAACTGCACCAAAAAAAGTTTCAAAAAGTGGTAAATTCAATCTACCCGAAGTATTTAGAAATGGTGAATTACTAAAAGATTTTACTTTTGATGAAATACGTGAACGTATTAATAATGATAGGTAATAAGTATGAGTTTTAATGAAAAACTTATTGAATATTATAAAGATATCACTAAATTTTCATATAAAGGAAAACCTCGTAATGATATATCTGAAATTGAAGTATTACAACCCAGAAGTTGTAGGTGTTCATACAATACGATTTTTGGAAAATGCGATGGATCAATGATAAAAGTACATTATCATGATCAAGGTCCATATATTACATGTCCCGCTTCTAGAATCGGATTAAAATTACATCCCGCTGGTTCTTCAAATAAAAGGTGGTAAATATTGACTAAATATTTTGGTTATACATATCAATTTATAGATAATTATCTTATCATAATGGTAACTTTTATGGTTGGTTATAGACATATTAAACCAAAATATGGTTTAAAAATAAATTTAATATCACGTACTGTTGAAGAAATTCGTCCTGAAAATGAGTAACAGAGGTAATATGATTATTGATAAAAATAGTTTTGACAATTATAAAGTCGGCGCTTTTTATATGTTTAATGGTAATATTGCAAAAGTTGTTGGTCATAGTGAATGTCGCAGTATAAGAAATGCAAAACGAAATGGAAAAAAAATAAAGACGGAATGTATTGGGTGTAAAGGACGTTCACATTTTAAATTTAAAAATGGAGAGATTCATAAAACATGTGCACATAACGGAGATAATCCTTTAGTTAGAATGCACAAACATTTACCTAATACAAATACGAGATGGTAAATATGTCTAAATCTATGAAATGTTCACAGGATAGTTTATTTAAAATATCAGATTTATCAAATATAGTCGCAAGTAATATTAAAGTAAAAGAATTTTTTGAAAGTCGCGATACAATAGATAAATCTTTACCAATAATTAAACAATTTTATGGTATTCGTAAACTTAAAACTATTTATGAATTTGCTTCTGGTCATACATTTAGTGGATTATACGCTCTTGCTCGTAATCATTGTAATAATGTGATAACATCTGATTTACATTTTCCAAAATCCACAATGGCAATTCAATCGAAATATAGTAAACTTATGGCTAGATTAGAAACGCGAGAAGAAGATATATATCAAAATGAATATCATATTCCTATATATTCAGCCGTATTGGGTATACATCCATGTGGGAATTTATCATATAGAGTGTGTGATATTGCTATTGAAAATGAAAGTCCTATTATACTTGTACCATGTTGTATTTCTAAAGGACATCCATCATATTTAGATACATTCGAATTAAATAAATATCTAAAACATGAATTAAAACTTGCCAATTATTTATCAACCGCTGGATATAATATAACGATTAAAAAAATTACTGAAAAAGCAACACCACGAAATACAATTATTATAGGAACACCACAAATATGATACGAGTACAATATAGAATTGGAGATGTCTATAGTGTTCATGAACATAAAGTGACAATTTTAAGATTTTCTCAAAATTGTGCAGGATATCATTCTGATGATTTTCAAAGGGGATTATGTAATGATTGTCCAGGTAAAATTGTGTTTACAATTGATGGGGAGATACAATCAATATGTGGATATTCCGAATCTAGACAAAGATTTGAATGTGTTAAACATAATAATGTAAGTATTAAAACAAATATTAGATGGTAATTATGATATGTACAAAAACGGAAAATTATATTATAGGTCAACAATATGAAATGGATGGCGAAATTGTAACCGCAATAAAACACGCTCCGTGTACACATATACAATGTGGTAATGGTTGTCCAGAATGCTTAGGAGAATTAACATATATTAAAAATGGTATAATTCGTTCAAGATGTGGACATAAACCTCTTGGCGATACACATATGCGAACTTTTAATGTTGCAATTTTAACAAATACTAGATGGTAATTATGAATAAATATATACAAGATATTTTGAATAAATTATCTCCAAATTCATATATAGTTGGAGGAGCAGTTAGAGATATCGTGTTGGGTAAAATACCACATGATATTGATATAACTACAGATTTACTTCCACGAGAAATATTGGAAGTCTTTCCGACCGGAAATATTATTGGTAAACGATTTGGTACAGTTATTGTAGATACACCATATGGAACTGTAGATGTAACAACTATGCGGCGAGACATAACGCCTGGTACTCATCCTGATGTAGCATTTACTACCGATTTACATACAGATTTAGCGCGTAGAGATTTTACAATAAATGCTATGGCAATGACAGTAGATGATAAATTAATAGATCCATTTGGAGGATTAAATGACTGTTACTTTAAATTTATACGTGCAGTTGGGAATCCTATAGATCGTATACATAATGAAGATCCACGACGAGCATTTAGAGCTGCTCGTATAGCTGCACAGACAAAGTTTACAATTGTTGATAATTTGCGCTGTGCAATTTTTGATGCTGATATTTCAGAAATAGATGGAGATTTTATACGTACTGAATTATTAAAAGGTTTAAAATATAATCCTAGAGGTATGATAGAAAATTGGGTAAATTTAAATTTAATGGCAAAAGTTATACCGGAGTTTTTAGTATTACATATATGTGAACATAATTTAAAACACCATCCAGAAGGAGCGGCAGATGTTCATACTTTATATGCTTTAGAACATAGTGGCCAAGCGACATTGAATGAATTAGTTGCTATATTCTTACATGATATTGGAAAATCGCGTACAAAAGTCGGATTATCATATCATGGACATGCAAAAGAAGGAGTAATAATCGCAACAGATATATTAAAACGATTGAAGTTTAGTAAAGCAGATACTAATGAAATTTTATTTTGTATTGAAAATCATATGAAAATGCATATAATTTCAGAAATGCGAAAAGCTAAACGATATGCATTATACGACAGTCCATATTTTAATTCGTTATTAACAGTTCATATGGCTGATACTTTTAATCGTGAAAATATGCGAGATTTTATATTAAATGATATACCAGCTAGAATGCCAGATAGATTAGTGAATGGTCACGATTTAATTGCACTTGGATTACCAGCAGATAAAACACTTGGACCAATTTTAAAAGAATTATATGAAATTCAAATCGAAGAAGGTATTGAAGATAAAGTAATTTTATTAGAGTATTTATAATGAGGTATATAAATGTTTTGCGAAGTATGTAAAATAGATTTTACTGATAGTGAATATGAAAATCATTTATTTAATATTAGAAATAAAATTATATGTCCACAATGTCATAGTAGTGACATAAAAATGGTTGTACATAATAATATAATACATTCAATATGTATAAAATGTGGAACGGAATTGGTATGACATTAATACGTACATATAATTCAAAAGTTAATACATTAATTGAAGATAGATTAAAATCTAAACGTATCGGAATAGTAAATGGATGTATTCGTTGTATTGTGTTCAAAGATAGATCGTGTAAAGATACTCTTGATACTATATACAATGAAAATAACATTTCAGATAAAGTAAAATTATTACGAATATTGCATGAATCATCTACAGATATTATAAAATTATATATTATAAAAATATCTCTCATGTTATATTATATAGATGATGAAATAAAATTTATACAAACATTCAATAAATTAGAAGAGATGTTGGATATGCCAGCTGCAATAGAATTTGAATGTAAACTTAAACAATATAAATAGGAAAAAATATGACAATAAATCCATATCAAGTAATGTTACGTCCAAACGGATTCTTTTCAATAGATATTTATGATGAAGAAAAATTTCTCGACATTTCCATTAGTAATATTAAACCGCGTGAATTTGCGCAACGAATAGCAGATGAATTAAATATCGCATTTAATGACGGATTTAAGCTTGGACAACAAAGTGAATAAGAATGATGATAAATATACAAAATATTATAAGACATAATGTAGAAGTTATGGAGTTATTATTATCATTAGAGCCGCCATTTACAAGTAGACATATCGATCTTACATCAGGACAGTTAAAAAGATTTGCAAATTCTGGAATTATAACGAGATTGGGTTATAGGAATTCAATAATTCAATATGAATTATCAAATCATCAAAGAAAAATAATAAATGCAGTATTAATTAAATTATAATGTTTCATTATTCATCGTTGCAAGCTAGAGTATTTAAAACTCGCTTGTGTTCTATAGTACATAAGAATAGATGCATAAATAGTATGCATAAATATATATAAACAACAAACAAAGAGGTTAAGAAATGACAACAAGAACATTTAAAGTAGGTAAAGCAGGTAACGGAAACGTAACAGAAATCGAAATTCCATGCGGAGGCATGACAACATTCGGAGAAGCAATCGCAATGGCTGATATGGAGCATTCAGGAAAGCTCATGACTGTCAAGAAAGAAGTTACATCAACAGATGTAATTCCAGAAGATATCAACCGTGTCCTTATCGCTGCACCAAAAATTGATGGTGGAGCTGACTGCGAAAGAATCTTTAAAGTAGGCAAAGCAGGTAATGGAAACGTAACAGAGATTGAAATTGCAGCTGGTGAGATTCTCACATTCGGAGAAGCAATTGCAAGAGCAGAAATGGAACATACCGGAAAACTTATGACTGTCAAGAAAGAAGTTACATCAACAGATGTAATTCCTGATGACATCAACCGGGTACTCATTGCTGCACCAAAGATTGATGGCGGAATCTGTAACTAAGTTTACATGAAGGTTGGGCAAATTTCGCTCAACCTTTATTAAACACCATATAGTATAGAATTTGCAAAATTGCACATAATTTAGAGGTGAAATAATAATGGATTTATCGGATATCCGTACAAGATTAGATGATAGGTATGCAAATGCAAGTACCGATCTAGCAGAATTAGCCCTTAATTTAGAAGAAATGGAATTTGTTCGTGGACATAGAATTAGAGATGGGGTATTAGAAGTAATATATAATCATATAATTTTAGAATCGCACGATGGAACTCAAAGTTTGGATCTCGGTAGATTAATTGTTAAAATTACCCCAAATCGAACATTCAAAGTAGTTTTAGATTCAACTTCAGAGCGAGATGCTCATTTAACCACAGATCGTATACATCCACATGTCAGTCATGGAGATGTTTGTGTTGGTAATGGAGTAGAATTGGAAGAATCGCTTAAAGATAATGGCGATATCGCTATGTTTGTAGTCTTAATGCATAACTTTTTATTACAATATAGCAATGGTAGTCCATATTGGAGACCGTTTATATTCGATCCCTGTCGAGTTTGTTCACATGATTTTGATTGTGTATTTTGTAGATGTTATACATGTAGTTATCGTAGAGATGAACATCACGATTGTTCTACATGTAGAGATGCTGGATGTTTAAGTACTATGAGTATTACAAATGCTATAACGAGTAGGGTAACTACTATACGTGATAATGGAAAGATGGACCACGATCAACTTATAGAATTGTATAATATAATAGATAAATTTGAGGAGTAATTATGTTTGAAATATTTATACTACCGGATTTATATTCTAAAATTTCGTATTTATTTCGTAAATCTGATTTAGAAGTAGGTGCATTATTAGAATGTTATAATGAAGGAGAAAAATTTATAGTAGAAGATATGTTCATTATAAAGCAAGAAGTTAGTAGTTCATCAGTTGATTTTGATGAAGAAGCAGTTAACATGCTTTTATTAGAATGTATGGATTCGGAAAAAGTAATTTCAGGATGGTTACATAGCCATAATACAATGGATGCATTTTGGTCTGGTGTTGATGACTCTACAATAAGTAGTTTAAATAATTATATTGGAAAATGGGTATTATCAATTGTAGGAAATAAGAAAATGGAACTAGTAGGTCGTATTGATTATATATCTAATACGCCATTCGGAGATCGTTCAATACGAATTGATGATGTTCCAATTCATACTTTACCTGAAATAAGTCAAAATGATATGGATTTAATAGATAATACTATTTCTGAAAATGTAACTAAAAAGGCAATGGTTGGATATAGATATGTGGGTAAAGTTAATAATACGCTCTCATCTCAATCTAAGAAAGCACAATCTACTCAGACTAAACAGCTTTTATTACATGCTGGAGAACTAGATTATGAAAATATGACAGATCAAGAAATTGCAAACCATTTTGGATGTAATTTGGAAGAGTATGACGCTGCACTGGAACTTAAAGATGAAATTGGAGATCAATGCATTAATAGTATACCAATAGGTGAAATGACAGATGCACAGTGGTTAGAATATTGTAAATTATTGGAGGCAGAGCATGATAAACAGACATTTTAAACTTTTCTTTGATAAGTTTATGCGAAATGGTGGAAATAATGATGTATTCATAAATAAAATTGATGCTGATGTATTAGAAATTTTTACAATACATCAAAGAGAAATTTGGGATATGGAGAAAACTTTTAATTTAACTATTATTCGCGATTTGTTAGAAAGTATGGAAGATGTAGATTTAAGTGATTTTAATGTCTCTGTTCATAATGACTTATTACTTATATTTAATAATAAGTTTGCATTAAAATTTTATTCTACTGGAGTGTTAGTACCTGAAATTATAGGAACACGTTTAGATTGGTTTGAAAATTTAAACTATGAATTCATAGATATACAGCCTATGTTAGCAGCAGAGGTGGAAGTTACAGAAGGATATATTGCAACTAAAGATGGAGTAATTTGTCCTAATAGTATTACTGAAATATTTGCATTTATTGCTGCAGATGAACCTGAAAAAGCTATAGCATTAACTTTAGAGGAGTGTTTGCAGAATGGCTAATTTGCATAGACAGTTGCAATTTTTTAATCCAGATACATTAGATATGCCAAAAGTAACTATCATTGGATGTGGAGGAATTGGTAGCTATGTTGCATATTATTTAGCACAAATGGGTGTTACAAATTTAACTATTTGGGATAGAGATATTGTAGCCGAGCATAATATATCAAATCAAAATTTTACTCTTAATCAAATTGGTGCATTTAAAGTTGATGCTATTAAAGATTCTATTATTGCTAAAATTGGAGAAGATGATGCAAAAAATATTACAGTTAAACGTAGCTTTTTTAATTCTGAATCTAAAATTGAACCCGGAATTATCATATTAGCTACTGATAATATAGATAGTCGTAAGTTAATTTACGAGGTAACTAAAAAAAGCGATGGAGTATCATATTTAATTGATGGTAGGCTTGGCGGAGAGCTTATTAGAATTCTATCAATAGATATGGAAAGTGATAGTCAGAAATCTTTATATGAAGATAGTTTATTTTCATCAAGCGAAGCAGAAGAATTACCATGTACAGCAAAAGCAATTATTTACGTAGCAGCTAGAATTGCTTCTGAAATTGTATATGAAACAAAAGTAGCTATTACTAATAGACCAGATTGTAGAACTGAAATAATAATAGATTATGTATCTAAATATCAAGAGATAGATAACAATCCATTTTTTGAGCGTGATTAGATGTATAAAAAGCCTGAAGTATTATTTCATAGTGGATGTGAATTTTTAGATGAATTATATTCACGATGTACACGACGAAAAGTTATCGTACAGCCAAATGAATTAGCATGTAAACATTATAAAAAAAAGGAGAGGTAATATGAAAAGAGAACAAATTTTTGGGTGTAAACATTGTAACAAAGAGGATTGGAATCCAAAATTAGTAGATGTACAAACAATAACTAGTATTGTTTGTGAATTTTACTTGTGTTCTATATGTAATAAATTAACAATGGTATTCCAATCATCTGGACAAATATGTTTGCCAGTCGTTGATAATGAAGATGGTACATATTCAATTATTCAAAATGTCGGGGAGCATTTGAGAGACAGTGTATATTTGTTTTGAATTATAATTTTGTTTATCTTTCGAATATAATAAAGGTATTATAGTATATACATTAAAATTTTCATCCTCTCGTAAAACATACTCACATATACCAAGTATTACATTTTCATATTTTATACGATTATATAGAGATATTCTATACTTCCATGTAGATCTAAATATTGTTGATATTTCATCTATTTGATAAGGTTTTAAATTGAATATATTTGCTACAATTTGTATGAATGAATATATTTCAAACTTTATATTATGCTTATCATATATATCAGCAGTTATACATTGCATTTTAAATATCATTACTATATATATAGTGTTTCATATATATAACTGTTTCGGTTAATATTAAACAATTAAAATAAATATTAGGTAATTATTATGAGTCAAAATTGGTATATTAAAAATATGGATAAAAATGAATATATTACAAGTGATGGTAATGGAAATTTTCATTCAACATTAAGAGGAAATAATCCTACATTTATCATATGGGTAATGTTAGAATTATGGTGTGGAGATAATATTAAAGCTTTTCCAGAACATGAAATTCCCGGTGGATATAATGGTATTTTAAAATCTATTAATAAAACAAATGAATATAGACAGAAGTTTGAAATGGATAATAAAAGTGTTAAAATACCATTTTTATGGTAATTACTTTTAAACAAAGGAGTAAAATATGAAATGTGTAGAAGGACTTAAAGAAAGAGAATTGGCAAACGAAGACAAAGACACCTGCCCAGAGTGTGGTAGTAAAGATATAAGTTCTGAATATCAAAATTGTCTTTGTCATAGAACTTATGAAGGGAATGGTGTCACATGCTGGACTGCCCCTCACTGCAATAGTTGTGATTACGAAGGAATAGGTAATTCATCAGGAGGCTTGTGGTATAAACCAGACGGTTGGTGAATCTTACCCGACCGAAAGACTTAAATCTATATACACCATATAGTATAATATAGTTTATTTGATTCAAACTCGATAAATTACTTCGGTAGGAAAACTACTGTACGTACAGAAAATAAGGAGATTAAAAATGTCAGCATTAGATAATATTGAAACAGATGGAAAAGGAACTGGAGCGCAGAAAGAAATTGTATATCTTAAAGCGAAAAAGGATTTTCCATACAACGTTCCACGTGAAGTTGTAATTACACGTGCACACCCAGCAAGATCAATGTTTAAAGGTAGAGACCTCGTTTGTATGTCAAACGATGGCGAAACAGGTAGAAAGAAAAACGCAGATAGAACATGGGCAGATACTGAAGATAACTGTAGAGAATGTAAATTTACTAAAAAAGTTGTTGTAGATGGAATTGAATTAAAATGTGATTATGGATGTAAAATTTACTTCAATCATGATGATCCTGAAAAAGAAAATATGATTAAAGTTCCATACAGTGCACAAATCTATCTTTCAGCCTATGCAAAGTCTTTAGTCGAAGAAGGACTTGATACCCCAATAGTTATTACAAAAATGACTCGTATCGAAGATCCAGAAAGTGGATTTAGTACATATGTATTTGAAAAGGTTAGGGAACTTGAATTAACAATGACTGAATTAGAAGAGACTGCTGTCACAGATATTACAGAAAAACTCAAAGTTGATGGTAACGAAATGTCAGAAGAATTAGCAAAAGATGTTCTCATGAGTCTTGATTCACTTACTGGAATTTCAGAAGCACGCGCAAAACAAATTGCAGCAAGTATTTCGAAAGATGGAATGGTAAAGGTATAATCCTTTATCATTTGGAGTTAAATATGGGCGTAAGGTTCCAAAAAATTATTAACGATACTTATAAAATTGGAGATATGTTTCTCGATAACGATGGACAAATATATTCTATTTTAGAGATAGTACAAACTTCATGTAAT
>WSZW01000082.1 GCA_013139905.1 archaeon | reverse complement strand
AAGTGTTAAAACATTTACAGATTCACCGCCTTTAAAATCAGGTCCAACCCATTCAACAAAAACAATATTACTTCCTTGGGGGTCAATATAAAATATTTCAAATGTTTTTTCGCCCAACTTCACTTTTGAGCCTTCTTTTAAATATTTAGACATAGGCTTAGAACCTAAATTATCAGAATTATTAAACCATAAATAACTATCATCATCAACATAAACAGTATCGTAATTCTCTGTATCCGTACTATTTTCAACAACAAACCGATACTCTTTACCGTCCCCTACATAAGTATAATTTCCATAAACAAGTACTGGACCTGTTATCTTAGAATCAACATCACTAATATTATGTACGCCCATATCTCCACTCAAAGGCACAACAACACTTTCATTTACAATCGCCATCCGATAGATTGAAGCAGATGAAACTCTAAATGATATAATCATAGAACTATCACCAACAGTAGCCGTCAAATTATAAACGCCTCCAATAAGAGATGGATCTATTTCTTTAAAAAAAGTACCATCCGCACCCGTAAGTGTTGAATTATCTGTATATTGCACACCGGAAGAATTAGATATACTAATAACAACCCTAGTTGCATTAAGCGGACTCGTACCTAAATACGCAGTTCCTAAAACCGTAATATTTTCACCTATAATATATAAGGGCTTATCAATACCAACATTAAATGCAGTATCTGCAGCATCTCCAATTGAAGAAAAACATAAAATACTAACTAAAAAAACTAAAAAAACTATATTTCTATCCACAAATACCACCTCAAGATATAGTTTTATCTCCCTAAATAAATCTATAAATCGCTAGGAATTAACGAATAATAAAATTATTTGTTTACCTCATTTATAATACTATCGCAAATACAGTAATCACATACAGGCAGTAAAAAAACAACCACAACTAACAAATAAAAACAAACGAAAAAAATCATAAATATCACAATAAAAATACAACAAACAAAAGACAAAAAATAATTACCTATAATATATACACCTAATATACACCCCACTTAAACGCACGCACAAAAAAACAAAAACATTTATATATTTAATCGTGCCAAAGTGTATACGCACATAAACATAAACCCCCCAATTACAAAAACTAAACTGTGCGACCGATAACGATTTTAAAAAACATAAAAATTACAAATTGGTGCTTTAATGACAAAAGAAAATAAAAAAGACAATAATGAAAAAATAAAAGACAATACAACAAAAACCACAGAAAAAAATACAGAAGATAAAACAAAAACCACCACCAAAGAACCAACAGAACTAGAAAAACAAACAAAAAAAGTACAAGAATACGAAAACACCCTAAAAAGACTTCAGGCAGAATTTGATAATTACAGAAAAAGAACAGAAAAAGAAAAAATAGATTCAATAACATACGCCAATGAAAAAATAATTATCTCTCTTTTAGACATCCTTGACAACTTCGAACGCGCAATGGACGAAATGAAAAAAACAGAAGAGACAGAAAAACTAAAAACTGGCGTCGAACTCATATTCAAACAACTATACCAACTATTAAAAACACAAGGTGTTCAAAAAATAGAAGCAATAGAGCAACAATTCGACCCAAAAAAACACGAAGCATTAATGCAAATCGTATCAGACAAACACAAAGAAGATACAGTAATCCAAGTTATGCAAAAAGGATACATGATAAAAGAAAAAGTGATACGCCCGACAAAAGTGGCAGTATCCAAAAAAAGCGATAATGATAAAAAAGGTGATTAAATATGGCAAAAATAATAGGAATAGATTTAGGTACAACAAACTCAGCAGTAGCAGTTCTTGAAGGCGGTAAGCCGGTAATAATTCCAAACAAAGAAGGCGACAGAACAACCCCGTCCATCGTAGGACTTTCAAAAACAAGCGAAAGACTTGTAGGCGTAACAGCAAAAAGACAAGCAGTTTCAAACGCTCAAAACACAGTTAGATCCATCAAAAGAAAAATCGGAACAACCGACAAAACAAAATTAGGCGACAAAGACTACTCTCCGCAAGAAATATCAGCAATGATTTTACAAAAACTAAAAGCAGACGCTGAAAGTTACTTAGGCGAAAAAGTAACAAACGCAGTAATTACAGTCCCGGCATACTTTAACGATGCTCAAAGACAAGCAACAAAAGACGCGGGTAAAATCGCAGGTCTAACCGTTGACAGAATCATAAACGAACCTACCGCAGCAGCACTATCTTACGGTCTTGAAAAACAAGAAGAACAAACAGTTCTGGTATTCGACCTTGGTGGCGGAACATTCGACGTATCAATCCTAGAATTAGGCGACGGTGTATTCCACGTAAAATCCACATCAGGAGACAACAAACTTGGTGGTGATGATTTCGACGACCTTGTTGTAACACACATCGTAGACCAATTCAAAAAAGACGAAGGAATAGACCTATCAAAAGACAAAATGGTTATGCAAAGACTAAAAGACGCAGCAGAAAAAGCAAAAATCGAACTATCAACAACAACATCCACAAACATCAACCTACCATTTATTACAGCAGATGCAAACGGACCAAAACACATAGACATGAATCTGACAAGAGCAGAATTTGACAAAATCACAGCAGATCTTGTACAAAGAACAGTTGGTCCTGTAAATAAAGCATTAAAAGATGCTGACATGACCGCAAAAGACATACACAAAGTATTGCTTGTAGGCGGTTCAACAAGAATACCAAAAGTACAGGAAACAGTAAAAGGTATTTTAGAAAAAGACGCATCAAAAGACATAAACCCAGATGAAGCAGTAGCATTAGGTGCTTCAATCCAAGGTGGTGTTCTTGCAGGCGATGTAACAGACGTACTTCTTTTAGACGTAACTCCACTTACATTAAGCATTGAAACCCTTGGCGGAATTGCAACTCCTCTAATTGAGAGAAACACAACGATCCCGGCAAAAAAAACACAAGTATTTTCAACCGCAGCAGACAACCAACCGGCAGTAGAAATCAATGTATTGCAGGGAGAGAGAAAAATGGCTACAGACAACAAAACAATGGGCCGATTCACTCTTGATGGAATCCCACCAGCAATGCGCGGTATCCCTCAAATCGAAGTTACATTCGACATTGATGCAAACGGAATACTAAACGTTGGTGCAAAAGACTTAGGAACCGGAAAAGAACAATCAATAACAATCAAAAAATCCGACGGCAGCCTGTCTGACGAAGAAATCAAAAACATGGTAAAAGATGCAGAAGCACACGCAAAAGAAGATGAAGAGAAAAAAGAAAAAGCAACAGTCAAAAACGAAGCAGACACCCTTATCTTTACCGCAGATAAAACCATAAAAGATGCAAAAGATAACATAACTACGGATCAGAAAAAACAAATCGAAACCGGTGTTGAAGAACTAAAAAAACTTCTTGAAAAAGACGATACAGAAGCAATAAAGAAAAAAACAGAAGAAATAAACACAATATTACAGGAAATTGCAGCAAAAATGTATCAGGAAGCAGCAGCAAAAGCACAAGCTGAACAAAGCAAAGACAAAGATACAGAAAATAAAGACGATAAAAAAGAAAACGTTGTCGATGCAGATTTCAAAGAAGCAGACGAAAAAAAGAAAGAAAAAAAAGACACCAAAAATGCTGACGCGAAAAAAGACGAAAAAGAAAAAACAGATGACAAAAAGTGATTTGAAAAATCACAATATCTCTTAAATCTAAATTGTGGTGCGGGTATAATTCCAACAACAAGCACCCCACCACAAATTTGATTCTTTAAATATTTAATAAAAAAATAAAGACAAAAACATACAACAAAAAACACAAAAATACCCTCCATGTGTCATGCGACACAATCAATGCATACATACAACCAAACAATACCAATAAGAAGATTCAAATAAATTTAAACAACAAACAAAACATAAAAACAATCATAATTTCAAATACAAAAAAGAAGTAGATTACCATGTCAGACGATTATTACAACATTTTAGGCGTATCTAAAAACGCTAGCAAAGATGAGATTAAAAAAGCATACAAAAAACTTGCTAAAAAGCACCACCCAGACCTAAACAAAGGCAACAAACAATCAGAAGAAAAATTCAAAAAAGTAAACAAAGCTTTTGAAACGCTTAGCAACCCAGATAAAAGACATAATTACGATCAATTTGGAGAACAAGGCGCAAATGGCGGTTTTGGTGACAATGGGTTCCACCGCGGAGGATTCTCATCCGAAGATTTTAGCGGATTTGGCAACATAAATGACATATTCGAAGGAATGTTCAGTGGCGGATTTGGCGGACAAAGACAAACCAGAAATTCACCAAGAAAAGGCGAAGACCTGAAAACCGACGTTACAGTTACATTTAGAGAAGCAGCTCACGGCGTAAAAAAGAACATCACAATAAGACGAAACGAAACATGTAAAAAATGCGACGGTGCAGGCGGATTTGGAGAAAAAACATGTAAAACCTGTAATGGTTCTGGCGAAGTAAAAAAAGTACATCGCACAATTTTAGGAAACATGGTAAATGTATCAACATGTACCACATGTGGTGGTGCTGGAAAATCATACGATAAAACATGTAGCGATTGTAGAGGGCAAGGAAGAACAGCCAAAACAAAAACACTTAACATCGATATCCCCGCAGGCGTAGATACAGGAAACACACTAAAATTAGCAAGAGAAGGAAACGCAGGATATAAAAACGGCCCGGCAGGAGACGTATATATTGTCATGCACGTTGAAAAAAACAAAATATTCAAACGAGATAACAATGACATCTATATGAACACAACAATAACATACCCGCAAGCAGTTCTGGGAACAACAATAACCGTTCCAACACTAGACAAAAACGCAGAACTAAAAATCCCTACAGGAACACAAACACATACTTATTTCAGACTTAAAAACAGGGGTTTTCCAAACCTAAACGGTTTTGGAACCGGCGACCAATACGTTCGAGTAATTATAAGAACCCCTGAAAAATTAAACAAAACTGAACAAGAATTAATAGAAGAATTAGGGAAAATAGAAAACAAAGAACAACCAAGAACAGAAAAAACATTCTTCGACAAATTCAAAGAGAATGTCAAAGAAGCGTTTTGATAAAAAATATTAATACTTATAATTAAAATTCACATAATTTCGTAAACGATCTAATGGGTCAGTATAATACGGTATTATTTTTGTTTTTTTAATAACCCTTCGACCCACATCGAACTCTGTTGGCTCATCATAGATAAACCACAAACAATCAGCAACAGCATTATTTTCATCAAGTTTACTTAATACATCATCAGCCCATGAATTTTCAGATAATTCATCTAATTTAGAAATCAGTATGTTAAGACATAATTGTTGCATTTTTAAAACATATAAATATATTAAAAGAGACAATACCCCATCCTTTCGATATTCAAATAAATTTTTCGATGAATAAAATTTTTGTTCTAATGCCAAAATCTTCGTCTGTTCTCGAGTAGGATGAACAAAAAAACTTAAAAAATTATAATGCACTAAAAACATATCTTCCTGATGACTATTGATAAAATCATTTAATTTCCAATTACTTATGAGTGCCTTAAAAGAAAAATAACGATGATAAATATCTTTATTTATTTTAGATTGTTTTTTTATAGTCTCGGGAAAATGAGAATTTTTAATTATTGTCGGAAGAGAAGATACAAAATTACTAAATGGATCATAATTATCAAATAAAAAACAATAATGGGGTATATAATCGCCTTTTTCATCCGTATCATTAGTCTCATAAAGACCAACAATCAACCTTTTAACCAATATTTCATCATCATTTTTATCAGATATACATACTACGTCGGAATAATTTTTTAATTTAGATTCTTTATTTTTATTCCATTGTTTTAATTCATCACGCCACCGATTCAAAGTTATATTTCTTGAAATTGGGTTTAAAGAATCTTTATCTTTTGGTTTTATTCGATAAACCTCATATTTATATGATTTTATTCCCGACAAATATAATTTTAAAAAAAGTAAATGCTCTAAAACAGAACGCAAACTAGACAATGCAACAGAATATTCTTTTCGGTCATTAAGATATTTAATTGTCTTTAAATTTGTAAATGAAATATTAGATTGTAAAATATAATCCGACCAAGAAGAAGACCAACTATCAGAATACTTATGATTCTCTTTAAATTTCTTTTCAACTTCATCAAATAATAATAAATTATTAGAAAATGCTAATTCAATTTTATCAAAAAGTTCAGTTAAATTCGCCATATTACACCCATAAATGCAATATTATAAAACAAAATATATATTTCTATATAATATATAAGAACAGACTTTAATATCTCGCGAGGCCATCCTCACAAAACATCAACCGCCGGATTATCCTTGTTCAAAATAAACTTGGTTATTTCCCCGCCGCAATATTTCGAAACTAATTCTGCCAGTTCATTTATGATTGATTCAATTTCGTCCTTTGTAACTGGCGCCATTCCTTCAACAACCAAAGTAACATTCCGAGTCTTTTCAGTCATTTTTGATTTATCACATTCTCTTTAAATTCCATCTACGGCAAAGAACTTCCTTGCCACCAACATAAACAACTTCGCTATTTTTTAGATTCATACCATTATCAAAATTAAATCCTCAAAATCATACCACACATCAAAAAATCAAATAACTTTATCCTAACTCTCACATTTAAAGCAATATTTTTAATATCTAAAAAGAATACAATAGTATGAATAAATACGAAAACATACGCAAAAACATGGTTGAAACACAAATAGTAGCCAGAGGAATCAAAGATATGCGCGTCATCTGGGCAATGGGTGATATTCCGCGCCATGAATTCGTACCAAAAGACCTACAAATATACGCTTATGACGACAACCCACTCCCAATTGCAAATGGACAAACAATATCACAGCCATACATGGTAGCACTCATGACAGAATGCCTCGAGTTAAAAGGAAATGAAAATGTATTAGAAATTGGAACAGGCTCCGGATACCAAACAGCA
>WSZW01000141.1 GCA_013139905.1 archaeon | reverse complement strand
CGCATCATCGCAAGTTGAGCTTGAAGATGTAGAATTAGACTCATTTTTTAACGACCTTGATTTTAAATTAAAAGACGGAGGCATTATAAAAATCGCAACAACGCGACCAGAACTTCTAGCCGCATGCGTATCTATATTCGTCCATCCAACAGATAAAAGATATACTAAATTAATTGGTAAAAAAGCAATTGTTCCAATATTCGGTCAAGAAGTTACAATCTTAGCAGACGAAAAAGCAGACCCTGAAAAAGGAACGGGCGCTGTTATGTGCTGTACTTTTGGAGACCAAAATGATATTGATTGGTGGTATGCTCACAAATTACCGCTTCGAGTTGCAATATCTAAAAACGGCGTTATGACCGATATTTCCGGAAAATACGCAGGTTTAAAAATCGCAGAAGCAAGAAACGCAATAATTTCCGACCTTAAAAAAGACGGAGCACTTACAAATCAAAAACCAATAAAACACGCAGTAAATGTGCACGAGCGATGCGGAACTGCAATTGAATTCTTAGTCACAAAACAATGGTTCATAAAAGTAATTGATATGATAAAAGACTTGCTTAAAGCAGGAAACAAGATGAACTGGTATCCAAAACATATGAAAGTCAGATACGACAACTGGACAAACGGTCTTTCCTGGGATTGGTGCATTTCAAGACAACGATTTTACGGTATTCCTTTTCCCGTCTGGTACTGTAAAGACTGTGGCGAAATAATTATTGCAGAAAAAGACCAGCTACCCGTAAATCCATTTAATGACAAGCCAAAAAACGATTGCGCAAAATGCGGTTCAAAAGAATATGTACCTGAAGAAGACACCATGGATACTTGGGCGACTTCTTCACTAACGCCACTCATAAACGCACGTTGGGGTGAAAAAGATGAAATAAAAGACCTATACCCAATAGATTTACGACCGCAAGCACACGACATAATTACATTTTGGCTATTTAACACAGTTGTTAAAGGACTATTACACAAAAAAACCGTACCATTCAAAAACGTCATGATTTCCGGACACGCACTAGACCCTAAAGGCAAGAAAATGAGCAAGTCAAAAGGAAACGTAATATTACCACAAATCGTTATGGAAAAATTTTCAGCAGACGCTCTTCGTTTCTGGGCTTCCGGTTCAAAACTGGGCGATGATTTACCTTACCAGGAAAAAGATGTTCTTACCGGGCACAAAATGGCAAACAAGATGTGGAATGCATCAAAATTCACATTAATGCACTTAGATGATTACGATTTAAAAGACGCCAAACCAGAAGCAACCGATAAATGGATTTTAATGAAATTAAACGATGTTATCGATATTTCAACAAAATCGCTTGAAAAATATGAATACGCAAAAGCAAAGGCGGTATCTGAGAGATTCTTTTTTGAAAGTTTTTGCGATAATTATCTGGAAATGGCTAAAGACAGATTGTATAACCCGGATGTCTACGGCGAAGAATCGCGAAGGGCTGCACAATACACGCTATATCATTCGCTATTAGGCATCCTAAAATTATTAGCACCAATCATGCCATACATTACCGAAGAAATATATCATCTTTACTTTGCCGGCAAAGAGAAATGCAAAAGCATACATGTATCAACGTGGCCTGTTGTTAATAAAAACTGGACTGATAAAACAGCTTCTATGGCTGGCGATGCGGCAGTAGAGATAGTATCTGCTATTCGGCAATATAAGAGTTCGAATAATCTTGCACTAAATACTAAGTATGAATCTGCTGTGATTAACACCAATGACAAAAAAATGATTGGCTTAATTGAAAATACGATTAAAGGTACGATGAAAATTGGCAAAATTTCTTACGCAACAGTTTCTAAAGCAGATATCGAGTTTGAGATTGGCGAAACTTCTTTGAAAATCAAAATGGGCAAAATTGTGCCAAAAGAGAAGAAATAAATATTAACTAAAAATAATTATTTTTTTCTAAACATAGCATAGAGTTCAGGGTCAATACTTAAAGATTGTTCAATTTCAATGCCATTTGCAATATTTTTTTGTGTATCTTCCGAAGGCATAATATCGTCGGCACGTACTATTCTTATTTCACCTTCGATTATATCTTTTGCACCCAGACCTGCAATCATATTTTCGAATTTTTGAGGGATGTCATTTCCTCGATTATACATGGTGTATTGTTTTGGTGGAACTTTTAAATCAGTTACATACATAATATCTGTAATACCTAATATTTCGTCTATTTCCATATGTCTATCTTCTCCAGGTTGTTTGAAGAATCCAAAAACACAATGAACTTGACTTTCATATATAGAATTTAAATAATGGCTTGTATGAACTTTAGAATCAAAGCCTTCAGAGCCATATTCTGGAAATTCGCCATACCAAAAATTATCATCTGCTTTACATGAACCCGCGAACCAACGATAATTTCTAAGTTCTGGTAATGAAAATTGACTAATTGGTTTAGTTATACTTTCAGACATACTAAAACACTACCAACTAGTATTTAAATATCTTTTGATGTGTGAGTAATGAATAAATAAAAGAAATAAATTCACTTCTGGTGTTTTCCCAAAAGAAAACCTGTTATAAACACAAATAATACAAAAATAACATTTGTCGACACCAAAGACGCACTTGTTAAAAAATATCCCGTTGCGTTAAACGAATTAGCACTTTCAATATGTTGTAGTGCTGCGATGCTTGAAATACCAAGACAGATAAACAAAATAAACATACCTGGGTTCGGTTTTTTTTGAGTATGTTTAAATATTTTTTGAGCTTGAGTTGCTGTATGTTCTTTGTCGAATTGTTGTAATTCTAAATCCGTCGCAGCATTTTCAATTGCTTCTAATAAGTTAGATTTGTATGTTGTTAATTCGGCTCTTTTATTTGCTATGTTCTTTTTTGTTATAGCATAATTACGTTGCATATTTATTTTTCCCTGAGATAACATATTGTTATTAGCACCATCAATATTTTTGAACGCTTCACTTGATTCTACACGTTCTCTTACAGCATCATATTTTTCTTTTGCAATCTCCTTCGTTCTTTCTTGAATCGCTAAGTATTTTAATCCCCCATATACTTTATCTAATGCATCTTTACTTACAAGTATTTTGCCACCTTGCGTTCTTGCTCCATCTTCAATGCTTACATCATGAGATACATGAAGATCTCCACAATTTGAAACACCTGCAACTTTAGATATTTCAGAATAAGGTTCTGTGCCGATGTCTCCTACATTTTTCTGTACGTATTCACCAAGAGGTTTAGCTGTAATATTATTTTTTACTTCTTTTACTTTCTGTAGTAGGTCTTTTATTCCATATACCATAAACTTGAGTTAGTTTATACACTATAAAAAAATATGTATTGTTTACTATATACTTTGTAGTTTGTTTAATATCTATAGTTCTTTGTTTTTTCGAATTCGCAGAATTAACTAATTTTTTTAACTCTACATCTCAAAAAAACCCCAATCTAAAAAATCATCTCAAAAAAACAATTATTAAAAATACCACACTCCAATTATCTACATGGAAAACACAACCCCATCAAATCCAAACAAAAAAAAGACGCTCGTTTTATTCGATATTGGTTCAGTTTTGGCGTCTCTTGATTTTGATTATTTTTATGCAATTGGTGACTGTTTAAGTAAAACCAAAGGATTTCAAAAAAGATACGAGTCATCAGTTATAGACAAAATTGCGATGGAAGGTAAATTAAGTGAAACCGAATATTTAGAAGAATTAAAAAAATTAATCAATCCAATTGACGAAATATCATTAGACTTAATTGCCTATGTATACAATCTTTGTTGCAAAACCCAAATAGATGAAATGGTGCAACTAAAAAAAGAGATTTCAAAAGCAGGCTATTCCGTTGGCATACTATCCAACATGAATTCAACAATACACAAACATCTATTAAACAATTACCCCGAAATGCTTGAAACCTACGATGAAAAGTCCCCATCAATATTCTCATACGAAGTTGGTGCGATAAAACCGGATAATAAAATTTACGAATCAATTAAGAATTTCGACAAAGTAATATTTATCGACGATAAACAAATGTATCTAAAAAAAGGCATCGATGAATTTGGTTGGTTCGGAATCCTTTTTACACCATATATTGACCTATCAGAAACCATAAGACAAATTCATTCTGATAAAACACAACCAACAAAAAATTTCAAAATCGCAAACAATATGGTTGAACTAAAAATCGCACTTAACAATTTTGGCGTCAAAGTATCGGCGTTATAAACGCCTCAATACCGGCCGCAATTACCAGCATAAACAAAGACATACCGAAAAGTAATAATGCATCTCGAATTATAAGCGCATCTTTAGTGCCCTTAATAATGCCGATAGACAATATTCCGCCTGCAATCCCCGCAATAAAATATGCAACAACTTCGGGTATTCCGTGAAGCGCAATAGAAAAAAATGCAGCAAAATGCCCCATTATAAGTGATGATCCGGTATGCGACAATTCAATTGCCGTCCGACTTAAAAACACAGCAATTACAGACGCATTCCATACAATTATAAAAATCGCCCCGGTTCCAAAAAAGAAAGACATAATAAATGCAATAAATGTTACTTTAAGGTTATTCAACAAAATTGGCATAAAATTACCGCCATAAGTCGCCTGTCCCGTTGCGCCCTGAATGGATGATATCGTTGAGATTTGCTGTGAAAACATAACACTAGTCTGGCTTGCAGGAAGAATCGAATACCAGAACGATGCACCTATAATAACACCCAAAAAAAGATATGAATAAACCCATATAACTTTATTATGGCGTTCAAAAAAACCAGGATCTACTCCATCCATCTGCTCGTCTTCTT
>WSZW01000084.1 GCA_013139905.1 archaeon | reverse complement strand
GGATATTGAGAATTATATTTTTCTAAATCTAATCTTAATTGTTTTGAAATAGTTTTAGTATATATTATTACACGCACATTCTCTTTTCTTTTAGAAAGTAACGTTAAAACAGAATCATCAACAAAATTATCAATTAACACAATTGATTCTTTTGCGCATCTTATCAAATCAGAAACAAAATTATATGCATCAAAAATCTGACCGTCAAAAAAGATGCCTTGTTTTTTAACAAATTCTTTGTTTTCAATTGCGTTAAAAACTCGCTCAAAATTGTTATCTGTTTCTATTTGATATTCCAATTGTTTTCTTTCAACAATATCAAGCCGTGTAAATATTTCCGCATTTTTTGAAATAAATTTACGCATTGAAACAAATGCATTTATTATATTAATGCTTACTTTAATGGCTGTTTTGCTTCTTAATACTGCTGAAAGCATGGCAACGCCTTGTTCTGTAAATACATACGGATGCCTTCTTAACCCCATTTTATCCTCATTGGACATCACAATCTGTGATATCCAATTTGAAAATTCTTCATCATTGAGCTGAAAGCAATAATCTTTTGGAAACCGTTCATTGTTTCGTTTTACAGCTTGATTTAGTATTCTAGTTTCTACATCGTAAAGTGATGCCAAATCACGATCAATCATTACTTGAACGCCTCTAACCGTATAAATCTTATTTTTAAGGTCTTCTTGATTTAATGCAATAATGGGGCTTATTTTATCTTTTACAGAATCAATTTCCTTTAAAACATCTATTTTTTGTTTATCCACATCAAACAACTTCCCAATGGCCGCCTTTGTCAGAGCCGATACGCTTAAGCTTGCCTTTTTCTTTCAATTGTTTAATTATCTTTTTGACTCCGCTTGCCGAAAAATTTAAGTTCTGCATAAGCTCAGAGATTGTAATTTTCGGATTTTGAGAAATCAATTCAATAATTTTCTGGTCACTTTTCTGTCTACTTTTCTGGTCACTCATATCCACAGTTTTCTCCACAGTTTTCGAAACGACATTGTTTCTCTTAAATGTCGTACTAAAAAAACCTAAAAACGAATCAAATATGACTGTTGGTTCTAAAGAATTTATTTTCTCAATGCCAGTACCCCATTTTTCAACTAAATGAACTCTGTGAAATATATTTGCAATCAATGAATTTCTTCGTTTAGATATTTTTTTGGATAATATATCATTGATTGTTAACCCCTCATATAAACTCCCCGGATTTAGTATTTCTACCCGATTATTAAATACAGCGATATTTATCTCTTGAGGTATTGAATAATCCCGATGGCAAAAAGCGTTTATTATTGCTTCTCTAAATGCATCTTTGTTTATTTCAGGAACATCAACACGATATAAGCCTTCAAGTCTCATTCCGACATTAATATGTTGTAAAATATAATTTTCTGCACGAATCATCAATTCAAAGATATCGCCGTTAAAATCAGTCATATCCAAAGGCGTACTTGCTTTGTTTTCACCTAAAAATGTTGCGCATCTAAGATTCAATAGACTAAAATATTTAGATGGAACCACACCAAACAAAACAATTGATGCATTAGTCAATATACCATCTTTAATTAATTCTAATTTTTCAAGAACCTCGTTTTTTGAAGTATATTTTAAACTGGCATCTTCGACATAAGATTTTAATTTGTCTTTTGAAATATCATCTAAACTAAATTTTTCATTGACTTGGTTATCCCATACGAGTTTATCTTTATTTTTTTGTAAAATTAAATTTTCAATTTCTTTTGCACTTAATTTTTTGTCTTCATCACCGACACGCATGTATGTTCTACCATAAGCATAATAAGGCACATTAGTTCCTTGAAATTGTACGAATATACAATCCTTTTCTTGTAGAACAACGAGATTTATTTTAGGATAGATTTTAGGTTCAATGTGATCAGAAATAGACTTTGAAATGTCCCTTATTGTCTGCTCGCTAACACGTTGGCCAATGACAGCACCATCATTTCGGATTCCAAAATACACTTTGCCTTTTTGGTGTTTATTAAGAATAGAAGATATTGAAATAATTGCTTCTTTTAATTCAGATGTTGATTTTTTCAATTCCAAAGTTTCGGATTCTTTTTTATTCATTTTATCTAATTTTCAGTTGCGTGTTTATAATCGTATTTAGACAACCGTGCCGATAGAAAACGTAATTGAATTATTACTTTTACATTTATTTTGTCGTTATAATTCGGTATTAATCAGAAAATACACCAAGCGCATCCAATTTATCATGAACGATATCAAAAACGTCATCTTTGTCGTTCTTTACAACGTCAATTGTCATATCTGCTAGTTTTTTAGTTGGTTCAACGTATTTTGCGTGCATAGGAATTAGAATTTTGGTATTATATCCATCGTAATCATCACCACAGATTATTTTATCTCGTCGCTTCATACTTTCACTAATTGGGCAATCTAAAAATATTGTTAAATCAAATAAATCTTTTATTTTTTTATCATAAAATGTCAGATATCCTTCAACAATTATAATCTTTTTTGGCTCTAATGTGTGTTTTATCCGCCCTTTTTCTTCGTAAGTTGGATTAAGAATGCTGCTTTTAGTCATAACAGTAACTTGTTTATCGTTCATTAATTGAGTCAAATCGTGGTGCAATTGTTTGAAGTTTATTGCGTCTGGATGATCCCAATTTCTAATGCCATCTAAAAACGGAACATCTACTTCTTCTTTTTGATAATCATCAAAGTGAACAACTTCAATTAAATCTGGATATTTAGCTTTTAGATCGTAAGACAAAGTTGATTTACCACACCCAGAACCTCCGGCAACGCCAATGACAAAATGTTTCATAACTAAATATCTGCGACAATAATTTATATACTTCTAGTAGATAATATTCATACATGTTAGTCAAAAAATCAGATTCTATCAAAATTGAAAACTCTAAGGATTGTACCGTTCACGAATATCCGTATCCTAGCGAATTGTTTAGTTTTGCAACAGCTCACATTAACGGCAGATATCCCGACAAAGGAAGAGTAACAAATCTCAATTGCGAAGAAACATACTACGTAATTTCTGGTTTCGGCACAGTTCATTCTGAATTTGGCGAATTTAAGCTTGAAGTTGGCGATTTATATTTTTTCAAAAAAGGAGAAATATATTGGGTCGAAGGCAGTAATCTTCACATAATATTAGTCAATGCGCCCAAATGGTCTCCCGAACAGCACAAAGAAGTAGAATGATTTGTTTCATCAAAAATAACAAAACATATAATCATACAAATCCATAATAATATTCATGAATTCTTTTACATACAACAACATCAAAATAACGCATCTAGGGCACGCTAGTTTTAAGATCGAAACAGACAATTATACAATATATATAGACCCGTACGCCGGTGATGATTATTCAAAAAAAGCAGATTTAATTCTAGTTACACACGACCATTTTGATCATTTAGACATAAACAAAATAAATTTAATTTCAACTAAAAACACAAAAATGGTTTTGAGCAAATCATGCGAATTAAACGAATTGGTTAAAATACTTACAAATGCAAATTATATTTCCGCCGAAGAAACAATTACAATTGAGAATATTAAAATAAAAGCAGTGCCGGCATACAATATAAATAAACCATACCATAAAAAAGACGTTAAAAACGTAGGCTATATTATAGACATTAATGGCACAAGAATATATCATGCCGGAGATACAGATTTAATAGAAGAATTAAATGACATAAAAAACATAGACATATTACTCATTCCAATTGGCGGAACGTATACTATGGATGAAATAGAGGCCGCAAAAGCAGCAAATATAATACAACCAAAAATTGTAATCCCGATGCATTATAATTACATAAAAGGACTTGAAAAAAACCCAGAAAAATTCGCCCAAAACGTTTATAAAACAATTGAGGTAAAAATAATATAACTATTATTTGGCAGGTTTTTTACTTGGGAAAATTAATGTTAGTTACAATACTTGTAAGTTTGATAATTATAGTTCTTAATTATATGTCTTATTTTGAATCATATCACTTTCAGCACAAAGCAAGTAGATTGACGTGCAAACGAAACACAATAAAATATCAAAGAAAATACAGTATGTGATGTAAGGATACAATATTTCTTGTTTTAATTAATACATATTCACACCCTAACATCAACAAAAACTATATAACGATTAATATTCATTTTATTCTACATGTCAACTATTCTAGCCTTAGTAGGTATGTCGGGCAGTGGTAAATCTGCAGCTGCAAAATACATAAAAGAAATATATGATTTTCCGACAATACGTCTTGGAGATTTAACTGAACGCATATTAAAAGAACAGAAATTGGAAGTAACGGAAGAAAATGAACGTTTCATCCGGGAAGAATTAAGACGCGAACACGGCATGAATGTTTATGCTAAACTAAACATGCCGTTAATTAAAAAAGCAGCAAAAACATCCGCAGTAGTTGTCGTAGATGGGCTTTACAGTACCGAAGAATACAAATATTTTCTTGAAGCATACGGTAATGATTTACTGGTAATTGCTATATACGCACCGCCAAAAATACGGTATGAACGTCTTTTAAAAAGAAAAGTAAGACCTCTAACCAACAAAGAAGCAAAAAACCGGGATTTCGCAGAAATTGAAAATTCAAGCAAAGGCGGACCAATAGCAATGGCAGACCATACAATTAAAAATATTGGTCTTTTTGATTTTCTAAAAAGAGAACTAACCGATTTGATTGATGGAATAAATGAAACAAATTAAGATTTTATCTTTTATTTAACATTAACAACCATGAAATCTTTGGCAAGTTTGGTGTTTTTAAATTCTTTTTTTGCTTCTTCTAAAAGTTTTTTTTCTCCATCAGAAGTTTCTTGATATCTTCGGGAGATGTGTGTCAATATTAGTTTTTTAACACCTGCTTTTTTTGCGATTTTGCCTGCCTGTCTTGAGGTGGTATGCATAAAATCAATGGCTCTTGTTTCAAACTCTGATGAAAATGTAGAGTCACAGATTAACACATCTGCCTCATTTGAAAATCGTGCAATGTTGTCAGTATATTTAGTATCACCGGTATAGACTATTTTTCGCCCATGTCGTATGTCTAAAACGTCTTCGGGTTTAATTATTTTTCCGTTATGTGTTATGTTCTTT
>WSZW01000055.1 GCA_013139905.1 archaeon | reverse complement strand
ATCTGTCGTAACACTACCACCACCACCACCAAAAAAAGAATAGGATCCTTTTTTTGCACTACCGCCATGATATATTAGTGATTGATTCATTACATTGATCCTGTTGACACTTTGCCTCTAACCTGTTCGCCTACCTGGTTTGATAAAGTATTTTTAAACCAGTACTCAAAAACGCTTGATTCTATCGCATACAAAGAATATGATACAAATAATTCTACTCTTAATTCACCTATTAAAGCTGTTGTTTGATTCAAAACTCCTGAGATATCAACTGTTAAATTTTCATTGGATTTTTCAGTTTTTACCCATGCAATAATATCCTGGTCATCAATATATTGTACAATCGGCATTGGTTTTTTATATACAATCTCTTTTGTTAATGACTTTTTTAATGTCAAAATTGGTAGTGTATCAATTGCATCTAGGAAAACACCTTCCCCGATATCGCCACCAATTGAAATACGATCTATCAAATACACTGTTCCTGGTAGCAATTTTTCAACTAATATATTTTTATTTGCATCCGTTCCAAAATCATATTTTCCAACTGTAGGAACATTAAAGTCTGCCCCAAATCTACTGACTGTTGGGATAAATCTGGCTGTATGCGGGATTTGATATGATGGCATTTTTTTTATCCTTACGTTAAATCTAATGTATGTCCTATTTTTGCAAAGACTGGACAAGAAAAAATTTTATCATTAAGTGAATCGGGAACATTCAACATTGATACCCTGGTCAATGCAACTGCTATTGTTGGAATTTCTGCAACTAAATTAAAATCTTCCCCAACCGTATCCGGTGGTACTAATGTAGCTCCAATTGATAATTCGTAGTTTACACTTGGTAAATTATATCTGGAAGGCTGCCACCCTACTAAAGAACCATCTGAATCCTTTCTCCAAAACAAGTCTACATAATCCGGCCATGGCTCGTTGTCTGCTATTCGTTCTTTTGGGTAGTAATCAAAACCTAGAGGAAGGAATACACCCAACGATATTAAAACGATGCTTTCTTTCCATGTGAATTTATTAAAAACGCCTCCGATTGAAAGTACTTTTGTGGAACCAGGATCATAAGCCGGTTCCACATAATCAACGGCATTATTTACAGTAAACTTTGCGGCCTGGTCTCCGTATTGTATAAGGGTATCTATTATCATTTTTTCCACTCCCCTAATGTTAAATCTGGGATATAATAACCACACAACAACACATCAACATATTGACCAACACGGGTATTTACTAAATCAAAATTTATTCTTAAATCAAGTGCTTCCCGTCTTTGATAGAAATAATTTAATACTATGTTGTTTTTGACGGGGTTCGCAGAAAAGTTAATATTGAAACCTTTTGCATCAAAAGGTGCTGGTGATGGTGCTGAAAAAACACCCTGTACAAAAGTTCCTGTTCCGTCTGTGGTTTTTCCGGCCGTACCTGGTGTACTTATCAAATCTTGTCTATAGTTTTTGTTTTGTAGTTCTCTTGATGCGTGTTGCTGTATATATTTAGCTTCAAAAACTAGGCCTGAAACCGGTTCGCCTGGTATATTTGTTGACCATTTTGTATGCACTGTACGCAATAAATAAGCATAGCCATAATCAATAGGTATAATAAAATAGCCAATCGCTTTTAATGACATTTCAAAACGTTTATAAAAAAATTGAGGGACATTTTGTCTTACTATGTCAATATTAACCTTTTCCACATTTACCCCATTATATTTTTTTTAGATTGTCCCTCGATGCAATCGGCAACCTTATGCCGTGAAATAAAATTTCATACTTTAGTTCTACATCGGAATCATTTTTTACATCAAATAAAATTTCTGAATTTACCGGAAATAAATAAACGAAAGGTTGTGGATAAAACAAGCTGTTTGATGGTGCTGTTTTCGTTAGATCTGTTAAGTTATTATCTCTACGAGATACAACCCGTCCAGGAGACAAAAACAAATCAAGAGGTATATAGTCATTAAATAATTGTCTTTGATTGCTACCATCTGACATTTTTGCACGAAGATGAGAAACACCGTCGTCTATAATACCAGGAGGATCTGTGGTTTCTGCTAAGGTCTCGAATGATCCCGTCATGAATTGACAGTAAAAATGGCCAAGTGATGAAATATTTACTTTTGCTAGTTGTTGTCCTGATTCTGGAACCGTATCTGATAATAATAACTTCTCTGAATATTGCACATTTTGCAATTTCATAATTCTGTCAGGATTAATCAAGTTTGAAAACAGGTTCATTTTTTTCCTCGTTTCTGAGTTTTTTAAAAATCGGCTATATATGAAATATAACCGATTTTACCACGAAAAACCACCGAAAAATTAAGCCATACGATTGAGTATACCGCATAGAGCAATTTTAATTTTGTCATTGTCTAAAGCTGCCGGCATTGAAGTTGCTGCTACTGTTGTGAGTCTGACTTCAAAAGTCTGTACAGCTCCTATTGTCCAGGGTCTTTTTAATCTTTTTACACCAACATAATTTGGTTGAATAAGTGGGATATTGTCGCCCGCTGCTGTTGGTGTTAATGCGATCATTGTTGAGGAGCCCATAATTTCTTCCAAAGTCCATGTGCCCAATGTGTCTTTTCCTGGCACAATTAATTCAAGAACTGTGTCTTGTAGCAAAGTGTAGATTTGTTGAACATTTACAGTAGCTTTTACCGTTCTTGAAAAATAAAACACCTTAATAGCGTTTACTGTAAAAGATTGCCCCTGCGGTAATTGTGAAGCGTTTGGTAAAT
>WSZW01000061.1 GCA_013139905.1 archaeon | reverse complement strand
ATTAAACTATATTTGTTTTTAATTTCAAATATTGTTCTATCTATTTTTATGATAAACATTTTAATTCTGTTTTACGCTCATCAATAAAAACATATATAAACTTTTAAGTCAAATTTTGTATACTCACATAAACATAAACATTCTATAAATGATAATATAATTATTGTAGAAAAAGAATAAAAATAATAATAAAAACAATAAAACAAACTTTTTTAGGAGGAGAATTATATGAACGGACAACAAGGTGGACAACCTATTTTTATTTTACCTGAAGGAGCTCTAAGAGACACAGGTAAAAATGCACAAAAACAAAACATTGCAGCTGCAAAAGCAATTGCAGATACAATAAAATCAACACTAGGACCAAAAGGCATGGATAAAATGCTTGTAGATTCTCTAGGCGACATAGTAATTACAAACGACGGTGTTACCATTTTAGAAGAAATGGATGTTCAACATCCTGCAGCAAAAATGCTGGTAGAAGTTGCAAAAACCCAAAACTCAGAAGTTGGCGATGGAACAACAACAGCAGTAATTATTGCAGGCGGTCTTCTAAAAGAAGCAGAAACATTAATTGAACAAAATATACACCCAACTGTTATTGCAAAAGGATACAGACTTGCAAAAGAAAAAGCAATTGAAACTGTAACCAAAATAGCAAAACCAGTCGGCCTTAAAGACAAAGACATACTTAAAAAAATCGCAATGACCGCAATGACCGGAAAAAGTGCAGAAGCAGCAAAAGATTTTCTAGCAGAAATAGCAGTTGACGCAGTAGTTTCTGTTGCAGAAGAAAAAAACGGAAACGTTGCAATTGATCTTGACAATGTAAAAATTGAAAAAAAAGAAGGCGCATCAACAGATGAAACTCAACTAATAAAGGGTATCATCGTTGATAAAGAAAGAGTACACACAGGCATGCCTGCAACGGTTAAAAATGCAAAAATCGCACTTATTGATGCAGCACTTGAAATCAAAAGCACAGAAACCGACGCTCAAATAAGAATTACAGACCCTATGCAAATGCAGGCTTTTGTTGAACAGGAAGAAAAAATGCTTAAAAAAATGGTTGAAACAATCACCGAAACCGGAGCTAATGTAGTATTCTGCCAAAAAGGAATAGATGACATGGCACAACACTTTTTATCAAAAAGAGGTATCATGGCAGCAAGACGTGTTAAAAAATCAGACATGACAGCATTAGCAAGAGCAACCGGCGCAAACATTGTAACATCTATTGGTGATCTTGAAAAATCCGATCTTGGTTTCGCAGGTATTGTAGAAGAAAATAAAATCGGTGGCGACGAAATGATTTTTGTCCATGAATGCAAGAATCCAAAATCCGTATCTATGTTAGTAAGGGGCGGCACAGAACACGTTGTAGAAGAAATTTTCCGAGCAATGGAAGATGCAATCGGCGGTGTTGCTGCGGCTCTAGAAATTGGCAAAGTTGTTGCCGGTGGCGGAGCTCCTGAAGCAGAAATCGCAAAAGAGCTTAGAAAATACGCAGATACCGTTGGTGGTCGTGAACAATTAGCAATAAATGCATTTGCAAATGCTATGGAAATAATTCCAAAAACATTAGCTGAAAATGCAGGCCTGGATTCAATTGACATGCTGGTTGAAATGAGAACCAGACACGAAAAAGGTGATATTACCTCTGGTATTGATGTATTTAAAGGCACAATATCAGATATGAACTCATTAAACGTAATCGAACCATTGAAAATAAAAACTCAGGCAATATCATCCGCATCAGAATCCGCAGAAATGATTCTTCGAATTGATGATGTAATTGCAGCATCAAAAATGTCCGGTGGCGGCGCCGGTGGAATGCCTCCGGGAATGGGCGGAATGCCTCCAGGAATGGATATGGGTATGTAAATACTAAAATTATTTTCCGGCCGGCGTTTGGAGTAATTCAAATGCCTACCGGCACTTTTATTTTTTCGTTTTTCGTATTTTAACTACTATATTTAACTAACAATTTCTTTTATATACGACTTTGTGTCATATTATATCTTATGATTAGACGTCAGTATATTTTTGTGGTCGTTGCTTTTTTGATGATGTTTGTGACTGTTGAAATGGTTTCTGCTGAGTATATGAATTTTGAAATGCTTACATCTACTGAGTCTGTTGGGACTTATGATCATAAAACCGATGCTATGCATGAAGAAATGTTTGATGCTATAATAACTATTACCCTACCATATACGTGTAATTCAATAAATGGATGTTTAAAAACAATAATCTTATATGTTGCACCATACGATGTGGATTTCAAAAAATACAATATAACAAACACATCCACAATTAATTGTAGTGCAAATGGAGAGAATATTGATAGTATAATACAAACTATAGATTTAAATGAAAATAATCAAGTTACGAAAATAAATTGTTCAATAACAATTTCTAGATACGGTTATCTTAGCAATAGTATAATAAAATTTAATGCTACAACAGAATTTGTTGATTCTGACAATAATTTTGAGTGGAAATTAAATTATTCTTATGAATCTAATACTCAGATTAAAGAGTCACAAACATCAATACTCGCACCCGATTTGTGGATACAAAAAATACAAAAAAATCCAAATTATGACGAACCGTATACCGATTACCAATATATGAATACAAATTTTTCGTGGGATGTAGATGCGGCTAACAACCCATACGGATATACTGGATATACAGGCAAAGCATTCGGCGTTTATTCTAACATGACATATAATGACAGTGCATTTACACCCGTTAATTGTAACCCTCAAAACATAAGTCACGGAGATATTGAATCTGGCCATACAAATATAAGTAGTTGTATGTTTAGTGCAGATGCTCTTGGAAATTATCATTTTTTCGAAACTAATCTTTTGGATTGGTCCGGATATTATAATTTTATGGATTGGCAAGAATTAAACATTGTAAATCTAACCGTAAACGGCAGTGCGGAAGATATGGCTTATGGGGATTCTCCAGACATTCAAGCAACTGTCAAAGGAATTGCAAGTAATCTTGAATCCGTTAATGTTTCTTGGAATTATACACGTATTAATGAAGATACAGGCGAATTAGAAATTGCTTCTAGTAGCTGTATTATGAATTCTTGGGATTATGGAGTTGAAAAAGACTACAAATGCCATCCAACAATAAATGCATCCGGCCGTTATAATGTAACATTTAACGTTTTGGATGAATATGGTGAATACGATATCACCGCCACAAACACAACGACCTTTGATGTTGCATTCGGCATTGCAAACATTACAAATATAATGTATAATTATGATGAACCAACAGCATTAATATTAAAGAATCAGACATTCAACATCTCTGCCTGGATAGATATAATCTATGGTGATGTTTGGGGTCTTAATATATCTATTGAATCAAGCAATCCGGAAATAATAAACGTAAGTAATATTGCTAATCAGACATACATTTTAGGCAATATGCAAAGTTGGGATTATACAAATGTTACATGGTATGATGTATATGTCAACAATTCCGGTCTTGTAAAACTTACAATTAAAATAACTGCTCTAAACGGTACGGGAGTTACTTATGATAAATATCCGCAAATTGTAGATCTTATTGTAGATGTTAAAAATAATACCTTAAATATTGAAGACAATCAAAAAGGACAAGTTAAATTTGCCGGAAATTTTTCAGACACAGAATTTCTAAATCTTACAATCAAAAATGAATTTGGGTTATTATATAACAACACACTTGATGATTTTTATTCTGTAGATGCAGAACAATGTTATAAATTAGAAGGCGAATCTCATAATGTCGCACTTCTATCAAATGGTGCACAAGCCTCCAGTGGCGGCGGCTTATTTACCTATGACCCAAATGCATCAATAGATGATAATCCAACAAGCAATTGGTATGGCATTACAACTACAACTGGTTCAACAGAACTAAATATAACATTTAATGAAACACAATCATTACAGGGAATTGAACTTTTATGGAATGACAACAACGGAAATGCGAATGTTTCGGCGTATTATTATTATGGCGATTGTAGTAAAGAGACACAAATACCAGAACAATCATGTACTCTAGTAAAAGAAGATATTAATATTAATTTTAATCCGCCAAATACAACAAACACGACTATTTTTGAAAAAATACGTGCAGGAGTAACCAAAATACAAATAATACAACATGCGAATAATTCTCTATTAAATATTTATTCGCTTGAAGCATACACCACACCAGTAACTGATTATGTTCCACCATGCATGATATTTAATTTTACCTATAATGTTCCTCGTTCGGGAATATATCAAATTACGCCAGAAATAACTCTTGAAGATAGTATTGCCAAAAGGACAAATGCAAATAATTTCTTTGTTTATTACGGAATGCCACAAATTCTTTTTGGTGAGAACATTATGATTTTAGGCGAACAAATATTTACACCCTATATCGAAGCTGTTGGCGGTGATTTGAGAAATATAACTATAAATCTGACATTCTCAAATACTAGTGTAATTAATTTAAGTATTGGTGAAAACGCCTCTAAAAATATATCTTATATAGAACATAATAATGAATTAGGTACGTCCTGGAATGTAAATGTAACGAATGAAAATTTTGTAAATATAACCATTGAAATAAATTCCAGTATTACAGATGTCTATACAAACCAAACAGAACAA
>WSZW01000153.1 GCA_013139905.1 archaeon | reverse complement strand
ATTGTATGATGATTTTGATGATGATGTAATTGGAAATATATGGAATACACATGTTGGAAATGGTGGGTCTATATCAGAAAGTGGTGGCGAAATTAGACATTATGGTGATGGTGATTGGCATGGGGCAAATCATTATTCTGTTGCTACAATTGATAAAACTTTACCAATTATTATTGATTTTGATATTAGATATCCCTCTGCAAGAGCGGCTGGTGGAAATGGAGCACAGGTTTATATATTTAATACCACACAAATAACTGGATTTGGTAGTACTTATGATTCACCTTTAGGTATTTATGTATTTATTGACATAAGTCCTCCGGATAGTACTATTTATGATACTCGTTGGAGAATTATTTTAGATGGTTCTGGAAATTATATATTAACACGATTAAGTGGAACTGCATATATTTCTGATAGAACAACAACCGCATTATCTAATTGGGGTGACGTTACAAATCCAATTGTAATTGATTTTACTGATGCAATTTACGGTTCGCGATATGTGTATTGGGATAATATAATTATTCGTCAATATACAGATGTAGAACCAACATACAGTATTGGAGCAGAACAAACATCAGCGCAATCATCAGTTGTATCAAAATCCAGCGCTTATTCTATTGGTGCAAATACAACGCATGCATTTGCAATGATAAACGATCAGATAATAACAGCGCCAATTTCTTCAGGCTGGAACCATATCGCACTGACCTATGATAAAAACGTAGGAATATCAAAGATGAAATTGTATGTGGGTGGTGTTGAAAAAACAAATGCTACTTATTCGACCGCAATTGCAACAAATTCAAATGATATTTTGATTGGTGATACATTAATTGGTACAATTGATGAAGTACGAATTTATAATAAAACGTTAACTGCTAGTGAAATTACTGATACGTATGATATGGCTACGTTAAGTACGACGACAGATAGTCCAAAGGCATCGATTAACGGTGATAATAATATCACCCACGCAGGAACGTTAACCAACGGAGCAACTGCAACAATCAACATTGATTCAGACAATTTTACCGTTGGTACAAATAATATTACAATCTACACAGACGCAGGCGTTGTTGATTATTCTATTGATATGAATGGGCTTTCCGCGTTAATTTCAAACACAGGCATGAATGATGTTACTGTAAAACAAGTAGTCGCGTTTAAAACCGACGGCTCAATGTGTCTATTTGACCATAATGAAACAACGTTTGATGTTGGTGATTTTTTTAGTGTATCTGGCTGTCCAATGTCATGCAATGAATTTACAAATCTTAAAGCATACACAGACTGCACTGGTGTTTTTGGTGAGTACAATAGACGTCCGAGCGGTTGTTAGAATAAGTGTATTAACTTTTTGTACTGAATAATATTTGTATGTGATTTGATAGTTTTTTGATTGTTTAATATTGATGTGGTTAAAGAGTGATATTTTCTTAATGAATTTTATTCATTGTTGTGGTGCAAAAACATATATAGATTAAAGATGATTTTTTAAACAAGCAAGTATCTAATATTAGTATTATTAGTATTGTTGGTTTTAATTGCAGTTGTTTTTATGGATGGTATGAGATTGATGAAATTATTGAATCGGTTTGTATTTGTATTGGTTATGTTATTTGTGGTTAATTCTTCCGGTGTGCATGCAATTGCTCTTGGAACTGCACCGGGGGTTCGTGATATGGGTGATGTTGTTCGCGGTCAGGATTTGCCGGTTGAATTTTATTTGACGTCAAATACTAATAAGCCATTAATTGTTACTACGGCATATATACCGGTTCACATGGATATGTATAAGACTGAAAAAAGAACGTATTATACATTTATACCATCGGAATCATCACAGGAAGATATTTCTTCATGGATATCTTTTCCTGAAAATCCTCTTTTAGTATCTCCCGGGAAACAAAAAGTTATACGTATGCCTGATGGAACTTCAATAAAATATAATCAGAAAGTAACTGTGATATTAAAAATTCCTAAAGATGCGGAACCGGGTTATCATGCTGGAGCTATTAATTTAAATCCTGTAATTCAATCTGAAGATGGTTCCGGGACGAGTGTATCTACTATTGGAATTACACGGTTTGTTTTTGTTTTTAAGATACCGGGACCAGCTGTTAGGGAGGGTAATATAATTGATTTTGTGGCTGAGCGAAATTCAGATAAAAAAGTGCAGGTTGATGTGCTTTTTAAAAATACGGGGACTACCACAATTACGGCAAGTCCAGATAAAATAAAGATTTTTGATAATTATGGTGTTGTTAAGGATAATATTGCTGCAGGACAGATAAAAAGAATAGCACCCGGCAGAACTGAAATAATTTCCGGTTATTGGTATGATGATACTGGTATTGATGCCGGGAATTATCGGGCTGAAGCAACCATAAATTATATAACCGGCATGGCTACAAAAGAAAGTATTATACATGTGCCTGCAGAAATAACTATTCCGGATGTAGAAATCCCTAAGACAAAAAATGAGACGCCTTGGTGGTTTATACTTATTATAATGGCACTTATTGGATTATATGTGTATTGGAAAATGGATTGATGGTATGTGTACGTATGTAGGATTTGATTGATATGGAAAATAAAATGTTTTTTAAAAAGATGATTGTGTTTGTTTTTGGATTTATTATTTTGGGTGTAATTGTATCTGTTTTAAATCCGTCTATGTATTTTAAACAAGAGGTTGTTAAATACCCTATAAAAGCAGAAGTTATTAAGATGAATAATTCAACAAATGCACC
>WSZW01000181.1 GCA_013139905.1 archaeon | reverse complement strand
GACTAATTTAATAATTGAATCAAAAGAAGAGGCATATGCGTTTGCACCGATAACATTAATTGTTAGACCGGCGCCACCATTATTGCCGTTTGGATGGAAATTAACACCACTTCTTGCTTTGTTATGGACTTTGATACTTGTTATGTATGCTAGAATCAGAAAACGAAAAGTTCAACAAGGTATACGTGCAACTTCGAATGTACCAAGAATGGTGTTGTATCTTTTATTGCTTGGGGAATTATTGGTTGTTGCATATATTTTATTGTGGATTTTAGGATTTGCAGCATTGATTTAGGGTTTGGTTATATTTGTTTTTGAATATTGTTTGTTGTAATTAGATTTATAATTATAATTTGGTTTGTGTGATGTATTTAGAAAAAATAGGGTTGTATTGATGTGTGTTTTAATTTATGAATTTATACCAATATGCAAAAATAATGTATTTTTAGAATAAGTTTGTGTCTATGTCTATATTGTCTAAATCTTTTGTTCCGAGGCTATCGTCTATTGTATCTACGTTAGATATGTCGTTATTTAATTGTTGTGTTTCATTGTTTGCGTTTGTTGGTTGTTTGGGTGTAGTTTCAATATTGCCGGTGCAACCTGCTATAAATACAACTAATACGAGTAAAATTAATATTTTTTTAAACATTTATATCTCCTTAAAATTTTTTGTATTGGTTTTTAATTTTGTTATGTTTGATTTATGTAATTTTTATTTTTGTTGGGCTACGCCAACTGCAACGCCAATCCATGCAAGTCCTCCAAAAAGGAATAAAAGCAGTGCTAAGAATAATGCGCCATAATAGGATAGCGGCGTTGTGCCTAAAACCCATTCTAAGCGTCCTGCAATCCATGCACCTGCGAGTATTGAAATGCTGCCGAAAATCCAAAATAATGCGAGTTTTCCTTCCGGAAGTTCTTCTTTTTCTTCATGATGATATGTTTCGTCATGATTGTGTTCATTATGATTATTATGTTGTTCGTGATTACTCATAACTTATTTTTGTGTTTACGGGTATATATATGTTATGTATGTTTTGGTTATTTTTTTTGTGTATTTTTTTATAAAATGCTATAACATTTAAAATTTACCTACAATAATACTAGTGGCAAGGATAGACTGAGGCTTTAGGCGCGTCTTGTAACTCAAAATCGTCTATATGAGGGTTGAAAATTTCGAGAGTGCATATATTTCAGGGTCGTAAGGAAGATTTCTGAACAGTGACTTTCTGTCCTTTAAGATTTGCGATATGTTGAATCGGGTCAGGCCTTGATCGGAGCAGCTCTAAGATATATTGTGGATGCTTATTGGTTCCAGAGATGAGGTAGGTTATTTTTCTTATCCTGATTTGTGTGTGTTTTCGAGGTTGTTCCTTGCCGCTTTTTTAATTTTTTTTAAAGTTCTGTTAATCTTCTTATAGTTTAAAAAATAATATAGCGGTATGACATTTAAAATTATTAAAAAAAAATCAATGTTGATTATTGCAATTAGTATTATTTTTGCTATTATTTTTGGTGTAGTTATGGGTTATTTGTTATTTGGTAATTCTGATTTAAAAAATGTTGTTGTTCAAAATCCAATTGTGTCTTCCTATTCATTTTCCAGTGTGCCTTATACGTCGTCGGGGCAGGCATTGATGTATCTTCCGGCAGTTATGCGGAATGATACGGGGGTTTCTGCGCATGTGATTGTATCTGCTAAAAAAGGTACGGGTAGAATAACTACAAATATAAATAATGTTTTAGTTGCGGATGATACGCAACAATCAATAAGGATGGCTGTGCTTGTTGCAGGAATACATGAAGGGATAGATATAGATACGATTGATGTTAATTATGATATTTATGCTGATGCTTCGACTTTAGAAGGGCCTAGTGCCGGTGCTGCGTTTACAATTACTACGATTGCGGCTTTACGTGATGAAAAATTGAAAAATGATGTTATGATTACGGGGACTATTAATCATGATGGAACTATTGGTCCTGCGGGGAAAATATTTGAAAAGGCCAGTGCTGCAAAGGCTGCCGGATCTTCTGTTTTATTGGTTCCATTGGGTGCGTCTAGCGAGATAAATTATACTCAAAGTGAATTTTGTTATATGTGGGGAACGTATAATTATTGTCAGTTTGAATTTGTTCCCGAAACTATTGATATATCTGATGATACAGGAATAGAAATTATTGAAGTTGAAACTGTTGATGATGTTCTTGGTTATTTTTTAGATTAGCCGATTTATTTAATAATGGATGATTATTATGACTATATATCTTGTGGGTACGTCACATATTGCAAAGGAAAGTTTGGTTAAGGTAAAGAGGGCAATTGATGAAAAACAACCGAACTGTGTTTGTGTTGAGCTTGATTCTACGCGTTATTATGCGCTTAAAAATAAGCAAAAAAAATCTATGCATGTAAAGCTTCCGATAATGCAGAGGATGATATTTTCTTTAATGAAACGAATGCAGGATAAGCTTAGTCGGGAAACAAACATATTTGCAGGTCAAGAGATGCTTGATGCGATAAAATTGGCTAAAAAAAATAAAATTCCTTATTATTATATTGATCAAGATATATCTATTACGGTCAATCGGCTGATGGCAAAAATGTCATTTTTTTCTAAGTGTAAGTTTTTGTTTTATCTGTTGATTGGGTTTATCGGTATTCCGGTTCCGGGTATGGGGGCGCCAAAAGAACTTGATTTAAATAAAGTTCCTGAAGCGGATTTTATTGAATCTGCAATGCTTGAGCTTAAGAAACAATTTCCGGATATTTATACTGTTCTTGTTTTAGAGAGGAATGAGTTTATGGCTCTAAAAATTAAAGAGCTTGGTGAAAAGTACGAGAATATTGTTGCGGTTGTTGGCGCTGGGCATGCTAAGGGTATTGGTAAAATTTTAGAGAAAGAGCTTGATTGATTTTTAAAAAAAAGCGCCGCGGGCAGGATTTGAACCTGCGTGTCCGTGAAGACAGTGGTTTTCCCGTTTTTTTACGTGTTTGAAAATTTCGAGACCACCGCTCTACCGAGCTAAGCGACCGCGGCTTAACTTTATGTTTTTTGGGTTAAATAATAAATAAAAAAGAATTGGTGGATTTATATTCCGCCGGTATCCAAGTGTTTATTTAATTGTTTTATGCCGTCTTCAAGCGTTACTTTTGCTTCAAACCCAAGAACTTTTTTTGCTTTTATTGTGCTTGCAAGTTGTGTTGGTATATAATTTTTAACCGGATTATCTATGTATTTTGCAGTTATTTTTGTGTTAAGTGTTGCATTTATTATGTTTATTAGTTCGTTCATGTCTGTTGCACGTCCGGTTCCTGCGTTTATTATTTCTGATTTTTGACCTTTTAAATTCATTGCAAGAAGATTGGCTTTGACGATATCTTTTACGAATATGAAATCTCTTGTTTGTTTTCCATCACCATAGATAATTGGAGCTATTCCTTTTTTCATATCCCATAAGAATTGAGAAACGAGATTTGCGAAGTTATTTTTTGCTTTTTCGTGTGGGCCATAAACGCTCATATATCTAAAACCGGTTGTTGTTATTCCGTATTCGCTGGTGTATATTCTTGCTAAATGTTCGTCTGTAAATTTTGTTGCGGCATAAAAATTAGGGGGATTTATTTTTTGATCTTCTGTTAGTGGGGATGGATTGTCTCCGTAAACGGATGAAGTGGAAGCGTAAATTACTTTAGAATCGTTTTTTCTTGCGGCATCAAGTATGTTTACGAAACCTTCAACGTTTATTTTAACAGAACCTGCTAAATCTTCTTTGAACATTGGGGATGATGATGCGGCGGCTTCATTAAAAATGATGTCGCAACCATCGCTCGCGTCAAATACGTTTTTTTTATTTGTTATATCACCGGTAACAATTGTTATTTTATCTTTTATTGTTTCTAAATTTTCAAGTGTTCCTAGGACAAATTTGTCTAAGACTACAACTTCGTGTTTTTCTTCAACAAGTAATTCTACTATGTTGCTTCCAATAAATCCGGCGCCGCCGGTTACAAGTATTTTCATGAATATTTACCTTTTTAATTTGTATTTATGTAGGATCCGGTGCCTAAGCAGCCAAATGCTTTGAAAAACATTACAGCATCGTTGTATGCTTTTTCTTCCAGTATATTTATTGTTTTTTCGTCTATGTTTTGTAATTCTTCAAAGAATTCTTTTAATGCAAATTTTGCGTTTTTTCCAAATATTTCTTCGTTTGTTTTTTCTTTATCTGCGTATTTTTCTAAAACCCAATTGTGTATTTTATTGTATAGTTCTGTTTCATTTTTTTCAAGAATTTCAAACAGTATGTTTTGCCAATGTGTGCCAACGTTTCCTTTTAGGATGTCGCCTTTTGGAAATAATGATTTTATGAATTTTAGTGGTGTTCCGGTTATTCCGTGTTGTGCTATTCTTGTGTTGAATCCTTCAGATTTAAGAGCTTCTGCTATTTTTTTTGTTTGCGGGATGTCTATTGAAATTTGATTTGAGATGTTTCCGTTAGTGTATATATTTCCGTGTGTTGAACCGTTAGAGATTGCTAATGTGTGTGGGTAAACATTTAATTTATTTAATTCTTTTATGTATGTTACACTTTCAGTAACTGATGTTACAATGAATCCGTTATTATCTTTTCTTCCAATTTCGCCTACTTCTACTTCCAGTCCGAAATTTTTAAGTCCATATTTATCGCATTCATTTTTGATATAGTCGGCAATTTCTTTTGTTGCTTTTATATTTCCTTCAAGTTCTTCTATTACTGTTTTTCCGTTGAAGTTGAATATGTGAGATGCGTCAATTGCAAATGATGTGAATCCGGCGTCAATTTGCGCTTTTATTAATTTTTTTGTTTCTTCTATTTCTTCTTTTGTTCCATATTTAATGCCTATGTGGTCTGCGTGAAGAGCCCATTTTGTGTTTTTTGTTTCTTTTGCGGCATTTATTATGTTTTCTGCAAAGGTTTTTGGTGTGTGGCCAATATATCCGCCTTCAAGATTACATTCTGATCTTGCAATCTCTATCATTACGGGAGTGTCTGTGTCTTTTGCTGCTTGTAATATTCCTTTTGCAATTCCCGGAATAAAACGTATGTTTGTTGCCATGATAATTGCGTTTTTGTCTTTAATTGCATCTAAGATTATTCCGCCCGGAAGTGGATTGTTTGTGTTTGTATTGTTATTGTTTTGATTCATATATCGGCACCTCATAATTTGTTGAATTGATATGATTTTCTTCTATTATTTCTTTATCTTTTTCATCTATTTTTTCTTTTTTCATGTGTTCTTCTAAGTTTTTTATTTTGTTTTTGTTTCCTACATATAGCGGGACTTTGTCTTCTATGGATTTTGGTATGATGTCCAGTATGTCTTTAAATCCTGTGCTTATTTCTCCGCCGGCTTGTTTTGCTATGAATCCGATAGGATTTGCTTCAAATAAAAGTCTTAGTTTTCCATTTTCGTTGTTTTTTAGCGATGGATATGAAAAAATGCCACCATATCTTAATATTTGGTGAAAATCGGCAACAAAAGAGCCACTATATCTTAGTTTGTGGCCGTCATTTTCTAGTTTTTCTATGAATTTACTGTGTTTTTCTTTGTGGTCTTTTTTAAGTCCGCCGGATGAGTAAATATTTCCTTGTGGCATTGTGATATTTTCTCTTAAGATGGTGAATTCTCCGTTTTCATCCATTACAAATTCGTGTACTCCATTTTTGATAGTGTATACAAGAATCGTTAGTGGTCCGTAAAGTATATACATAGATGCAACCATATTTTTTCCTTCCTGTAATATGTTGCCGTTTGGGTAAATTCCAATTATTGTGCCAACTGAAAGATTTACGGAAATAAGGGATGAGCCATCAAGCGGGTCTAGTGTTATGCCGTATCCTTCGTATGGTGTTATTATTTCTATGATGTCTGATTGTTCTTCAGATGCAATTGTTTTTACATGATTTGATTCTCTTAATGCATTTATTATTATTTCGTCTGCTACTTTGTCTAGTTCTGCTTGTTCGTCGCCGTGAGTATTTAAGGTACCTGCAGAATCTTGATTGTGAGCAAATACGGATTTTATTTTTGGTGCCTGACGGCTTAAAAGAATTATTAAGTCTTTTAATTGTTCATCACAGTTATTATCTGTTAGGTGTTGTTCTAGGTTTATTGCTGTCAATTTACCACCATTTTTTAAGTCTTAATGCTGTATCTGTTTTGATTATGCT
>WSZW01000093.1 GCA_013139905.1 archaeon | reverse complement strand
ATTTAATTTTTAATTTATTCAACAACTTCCAAAGTTGCTTGTTTTGAAAGGTTTATTTGCATGTTGTTGCTCCATTCAGTAACATATGCGCCTGCAATTTTTAATTTTTTTGCTGCAGAAACTGTGTCAATTTGATCTTCCCAAAGACTCAAATTAATCCTTCCTGTATCATCTTCAATAATTGCTGTTGCAACTCGTTTAGGACCAAATCGTGTATTTACTGTTCTTGGTTCTCCTACTTCCACAACGGATGCTTCAACTTCAACATCTTTGGAATCTACTGTTATGTCGGAAATTTTTACCATATTACTAACCTCTATGACGTTTTTTGTTCAGTTATGAACGTACTTTTGATTATATAAGTATTTATTTTATATATTTATGGTATGTTTAGCGTGCCGATAGAAAAAAATTATTGTTTTGGTTGGTGTATTCAAAATTCCTAACGTTTAAAATATTTATTCGTCAAATGTATCGCCATGAAAATAGGTTCTGTTAAAATTGATGGTAAAGTAGTACTCGCCCCTATGTGCGCAGTTACGACTTTGCCATATAGAATATTGTGCCGTGAGTATGGAGCAGCAGCTGTTTGGTCTGAGATGATTGATGCGGACGGACTATTCTACAAAAAACACAGAACTCCTAAAACATTTATGACCGTAAATGAAGAAAAACCGGTTGCAGCACAGCTTTTCGGTTCAGATATCGGCAATCTTGTTAAAGCGGCACAAATTATAACACAGGATTCTGTGGATATTATAGATATCAATATGGGTTGTCCGTCATTTAAATTAGCGAAAAAGAATTCCGGAGCGATTATGCTTAAGGATGTCAAACTTATTGGTGAAGTAATCTCTGAAGTATCATCTACGCTAAGCGTTCCTGTAACGGCTAAAATTCGTCTTGGTTTTGATTCTAATAAAGATACGATAAAAATTGCAAAGACGATTGAAAAATCAGGCGCGGCAGCAATAACGGTACATGCGCGTACAATGAAAGACAAATATACGGGTTCTGCGGATTGGTCTATGATAAAAAAGGTAAAAGAGGCTGTTGGAATTCCTGTAATTGGTAATGGTGATGTTGTAACCCCTGAAGATTCTCAAAATATGTTGGATGAGACGAAATGCGATTTAGTTATGATTGGAAGAGCTGCAATTGGAAATCCGTTTGTGTTTAAGCGATGTAATCATTATTTAAAAACCGGCGAAATTCTGCCCGAACCTTCCGCTCAAAAAAAGGTTGAAGCGTACGACACATTATGCGATTTGATGGATAAATACTACGAGCCGCAATTAAAAGATTACCGATTCCATGCATGTTGGTTTACAAAGAATCTAATTGGCGGTCGGGCTGCGCGATTGGCTATTACAAAATGCGAAAGTAAAGATGACATCCGGCGTATTTTGGGTACGCTGGATTCTAAAACGGACGCTAAATTGTGTTTGAAGAAGACTGTTTAGTAATTATACTTTATGTTTTAATTATTAATCTAATAATTTTTAATAACCGTTTGGCGTTAAATTTTGTAATCGTTATACTTCCATATATAGAGTGTCATATAAAACGCAAATAAATTAAATATTAACTAAATTAAGAATAAAAAATCATAAAAATTTTGTTATGTATGGGTATTTTCAAGCTTTTTCAGCAAAGCTGAAAAGCTTCAAGTGAAGCGAGATGATTTTTATTGGTTTAGTGCGATAATTTATACACAATAAAAAAAATTTCCCTTAAAAATTTATTATTTGATTTACATTCGTTTATGTGTTTTAAGAACATTATTTGCGTTCTTAAAAAATACGTCGGTTTTAGGTTTCATAATTTAAACAACTCCGGTTATTTTTTTATGGATTTAATCGATCAGGGTCTCTTGGTGTTAGTGTTGCTTCCCGTACGTTTTCAAGACCTAATATTTTTTCTGTAAGTCTTTCAATTCCTATTGCAAGACCACCATGAGGCGGCATTCCGTATTTGAAAAATCGTAAATGGTCAAAGCTTGTAGGGTCAATTCCTTTATCTTTTATGTTTTCAACGCGCATATCATATCGGTGTTCTCTAATTCCACCGCTTGTGATTTCAAGACCATTATATAGCAAATCAAATGATAATGATGATTTTTTGCCGTCTTTCATAATGTAAAATGGTTTTTTCTTGAATGGGAAGTGTGTGATAAATACGAATGGTGTTTTGTGCTTTTTTAAAGCCCATGCGCAAATAGCGCGTTCGCCTTCAGGAGTTAAATCGTTTTCTTCTATTAATTTTTTATCCAGTCCTTCTTCTGCAAGTATTTTATTTGCCTCTATAAGCGTTACTCGTGGTATTTTTTTAGGTGCTTTAAGTTTGATATCGTATAGTTCAAGAACGTCTTTGCATCGGGTATTTAATTCGGTAATTATGTATTGCATCATTTTTTCTTCCATGTCAAGAATTTCATCCATATTTTCTGCAGTCATTTCAAAATCAAATGATACATATTCGCATAAGTGCCTTGTGGTGTGGTGTGGTTCTGCGCGATACACGAATCCAATTTCATAAACACGGTCAAGCCCACTTGCAAGTGCGGATTCTTTGTATAATTGCGGACTTTGAGCTAAAAATGCTTCTTTGTTAAAATACATTATTGGAAAATATTCAGTACCGCCTTCGGTGGCAGCGCCCGTGATACGGGATGTAAATATGCGCCTAAATTTATTATTGATCATAAACTCGTTTAAAAGAGTTACAATTTCACTTTGAAGCTTGAATACAGCCATTACTTTTGGTGAACGGACATCTAAAAAACGCCAATCAAGGCGTTTATCAAGTGTGGAGTCAATTTTACCTGAAATATCTAGTGGAAGTGGGCTTTCTGCTCTGGATAATATATTAAATTCGCTTGGTTTTATTTCAACGCCCATTGGTGCGCGTTCGTTTTTAGCCACATCGCCGATGATAGATACGTATGATTCTTTAGAAATTCGCTTTGCGCTTTCAAACATTTCATCCGTTACAATACCTTTTTTGAATGTTACTTGAAGTTGTCCTTCGCGGTCTCTTACAACTAAAAAAATAAGTTTGCCGATATCTCGTTTATCATGAACAAATCCGGCAATTTTTACATTTTTGCCTTCTTTTACTTCATTAGAATATACTTTTTCCATAAAATATCACCAAATTATGCATTTAGAACAATAATTGTAACCGCAAGCCATGTAAATAGATATTGCATAAATCCATTTGCCATCCAAAAGTTCTTTTCTTCGGGTTTGAATACTACTAATGTAATTTTTCTAAGTATTAATAGTACAGTTAAACCAATAATAACCAGTACATTTCCGCCAATAGACGGAGATATGTTAGCCATACTGCCCATAACAATACCTGCTATGGTGTGTATAAGA
>WSZW01000171.1 GCA_013139905.1 archaeon | reverse complement strand
AATATATATTTTATTTAAATAGAAGATTGTGATTGTAACACTTAAATTAATAATTTTTTGTTAATATGTTATTTGGCTTTTAATTACAATCACAATATTTATAACTTTTGTAATGAATAAAATAGTTGCTGACGAAGAAATAGTCTCTGATTCTTAAATTCGAAGCGTAAAAAAAGTAACCTTTTTAAAGGTTACTATAGTAGATATATCCACCACGTATGTGGTATTTACTAAATAATATGATAATATATGAGGTGTTATGGATATGGCAGACAAACCACACATGAACTTGGTTACAATAGGACACGTAGATCAAGGTAAATCTACTCTAATCGGAAGATTACTTTGGGATACAGGAAATGTTCCTGCACAACAAATGAAGAAAATTGAAGAAAGAGCTAAAGAGCTTAAGAAAGAATCATTCAAATTTGCATTTTTAATGGATACAGCAAAAGAAGAACGTGAAAGAGGCGTTACAATTGATGTTATGCATAAAAGATTTGATACAGATAAAAATTACTTTACTGTAATTGATGCTCCGGGCCACAGAGATTTTGTTAAAAACATGATTACAGGCGCTTCTCAAGCTGATGCTGCTGTTTTAGTTCTTGGTGCAAAAGATGGTGTTATGCCTCAAACCAAAGAACACGTATTTTTAATTAGAACTCTTGGTTTAAAACAAATTATTGTTGCAGTAAATAAAATGGATGAAATGAAATTCGAAGAAGTAGCATACAAAAAAGCTGTAGATGACTGTTCTGCACTTTTAAAAACTGTAGGTTTTGATCCATCAACAATTCCATTTATTCCTTTATCCGCATGGACCGGCGACAATGTAGCAAAGAAATCAGAAAATATGCCATGGTACACAGGAAAAGTATTATTAGAAGCATTAGATGACTTTAAAGCACCTAATTTACCTACTGACAAACCATTAAGACTTCCAATTCAGGACGTATACACCATTACCGGTGTAGGAACAGTTCCTGTTGGTCGTGTTGAATCCGGTAAAATTAAAGGTGGCGATAAATTAGTATTTATGCCATCCGGAAAAATCGGTGAAGTTAAATCTGTTGAGATGCACCACGAAGTAATTGCTGCAGGTGCACAAGCAGGAGATAACATTGGATTTAATGTTAGAGGTATTGGTAAAGGGGATATTTCACGAGGTGAAGTTGCAGGTCATGCAAATAATCCACCAACCGTTGTTGAAGAATTTACCGCACAAATAATTGTACTTCAACACCCATCTGTTATTACAAAAGGATACACTCCGGTATTTCATGCACACACATCACACGTTGCATGTCAAATAACAGAGATTGTTAAGAAAATTAATCCTGCAACCGGTGAAACTATTGCTGAGAATCCAGATTTTATTAAAGCTGGGGATGCTGCAGTTATTAAATGCAAACCAACAAAACCAATGGTTTTAGAAAAACAGACCGACTTTCCTGCACTTGCTAAATTCGCAATTCGGGATATGGGTCAAACCATTGCAGCTGGTATGTGCATCGATTTAGTTGCAAAAAAAGATTAAATTAACTAAAATACTAAAGCGGTCGGCTCCTTTATTGGAGTCGGCATTTTTAATTTTTTAACGCTTTTTACAATAATATAATAAAAAATCATAATTAACTGTGCTTTATGAAAAACTAAAGTACAATGACATAGGAAACAAATGGTGAAATAAAATGCAAGTAGCACGAGTAAAATTAACGTCAACAGATTATAAAGAACTTGAAATATTATCTGAACAGATAAAAGAGATAGCCCATAAATTTGGCGCAAAAATAATTGGTCCTGTACCTCTACCTACAAAAAAACTTAAAATCACAACAAGAAAAAGTGTAAGTGGTGAAGGATCTGCAACATTTGAGCGATGGGAAATGAGAGTTCATAAAAGATTAATTGATGTTGGGATGAATGAACGAGCGCTTAGACAAATAATGCGTGTTGAAGTTCCAGATTCCGTAAATATTGAAATTGAACTTAAAGAAGATTAATCCTTTTAATTAACGAATTGTAGTTTTTGTCGAGATTGATTAGTGTATGGTATTTGAACAAATATTTTTTAACGGTATTTTTAATTTATTCATCATTAGTTTCTTGGCATCTACACTTCTTCCTTTGGGTTCTGAAGGGGCGCTTGCGATATATATCGCACAGCAACATAATATTTGGGTTATTGTTTTAGTTGCGACTTTGGGGAATTATCTTGGTTCTTTTGTGAATTATTATATTGGGCTTAAAGGTAGAAATACTATACTTCATAAAATTATTCGTTTTAGTGATAATGATATTGAAAAATCGCGAAAACTGTTTAATAAATATGGGTCTTGGGTGTTGTTTTTTTCGTGGGTACCTATTATTGGAGATCCTTTAACGTTTGTTGCGGGGATATTAAATTATGATTTAAAGAAATTTACGTTTTTTGTATTTTTTGGTAAATTATTTAGATATAGTTTTGTTGCGCTGGTTGTTATTGGTGTAATTGCTATGTGAATAACAACAAAGATTTAAAAAAGTCTGTTGTATAATGTTTTAGTGAAAATAAGTTTTATTTTATCTATTTTTCAAGCCGAGGTCGCTTAGCCTGGTAGAGCGCACGCCTGGAAAGCGTGTGGGGTAACCCACGGGAGTTCAAATCTCTCCCTCGGCGCCATTTTATTTTTTTTAAAAGTTATATTCTTTCTTGGTTAATTAATTTTCATGGAAACGCCGGTTACGTTTAGAAATAAAAATGGATTACAATTAGTTGGTATTCTTCATACGCCTAAAATTGAGACTTCTGATAAGACAATTATTCTGTGTCATGGGTTTGGCGGTAATAAGACACAAAAAATGTTTGTTGATACGGCGAGGTTTCTTTGCGACAATAATTTTTATGTGCTCCGGTTTGATTTTACGGGTCATGGTGATTCTGAAGGAATCTATACTGATTATTCTATAAAAAATGAGGTTGATGATCTTGATTGTGCTGTTGAATTTTTGAAAACACAAAATATCAACATTGATAATATTGGTCTTGTCGGACATAGTTTGGGGGCTGTTATATCTGTTTTGTATGCAAAAGAGCATAAGAATGTTTCTTCTCTTGTTTTATTGGCGTCTGCGTTAAATCAGAAAAAATTGCTTTTATTGTGGTATTCAAAAGAGCAAATATATGACTTAAAATTAAACGGCAAAGTGGATATTGAAAAATATACAATTACAAAAGAATTTTTTGACGAGGTAAAAGATATGGATTTGACTTTAGATGTTTCTAAATTAAAAATTCCTGCACTTATAATTCACGGTAAAAAAGACGATACTGTGCCTGTTGAATATATCATGCCATTATTTATATCTCAAACAAATACGTTTAATGTGGAAATTTTTGATGAGATGGATCATGATTTTAAAGATTTAAAAAGCAGGAAAATAATAAAAGAAAGAATAGCAGATTGGTTTTTGAAATGATTGAAATGAAAAAATACGAATATTTTGAGCATACTGCGGATGCGAAATTTAAGGCATACGGGAAAAATTTAGAGGATGCATTTTCTAATTCTGCGTTGGCTGTTTTTGATATTATGGTTAATACTAATTTAGTTGAGCCTAAAATAAAAAAAGAGATAAAAATTACCGGGAAAAATAAAGAATCGCTTCTTTTTGATTTTTTAGATGAGCTTTTGTTTTTTTTAGATACTGAAAATTTTGTGCTGCATAAAGTTGAAAATATGAAAATTACTCGAAAAAAAGGTGCTTATGAACTTAAGGCAACTATTTTAGGGGATAAAATTAATAAAAAATATGAGGTTTCCGGTATTGTAAAGGCGATAACTTATAATGAGATGGAAATTGCAAAAAAAGACGGCGTGTGGGTAATAACTGCTGTTGTTGACAGGTGATATGATGCCATATGCTGTAACTCATATTTTAATTCCGATAATTACATTGGATTTAATTAGAGATCATTACATGAAACACAAACATGCATGGACTAATAAATATATTTTTGCTGCGGGTGTTGGCGGTATTTTGCCTGATGTGATTAATGTTTTTGTGATTTTGCAGGGATTATTTACGGGTGTTACTACAAATTTTAGACCGTATACGCATAATATATTGTTTCTTTTAATTTTTATTTTTGCCGCAGAAATATTTCGGCGCAAGAAAAGTGACCATAAATATGCATTGGCACTTGGTTTTGGTGTCGGGACGCACCTTATATTGGATTTGATAATTCTCGGGGGTGTAAATTTGTTTTATCCGTTTAGTTCTTATCTATATGCAATAAACTTGTTTGATATTGTTCCGATTGGCATTCGCGGACTTTTGGGGATGGATGTTGCGGTTCTTCTTTTGTGGCTTTGGCATGAGGAAAAAGAGCATAAGATTAGTGGATTTTTTTGAGTGTTTGGTTTGTAAATATTTAAAATTCTGAATTATAATTAAATATTGGTGATATTAATGGTTTCTAATAATAACAATAATAATGTAATTAATAATGATAATCAAATTTCTGATTTTGGTATTGTAAAAAAAGATGCAAATACGTGGCAGATTCCAAAAAAAGGTGCGATGAATGTTCCTGCTGTGGTGTATGCTTCTGATATTTTGATGGCAAATATTAAACAAGATAAGACAATTTCTCAAATTGTGAATGTGGCACAGCTTCCGGGGATTGTAAAAAATGCGCTTGCTATGCCGGATGCACATCAGGGATACGGTTTTCCTATTGGTGGTGTTGCTGCATTTCGACAGAAAGATGGTGTTATAAGTCCCGGTGGTGTTGGTTTTGATATTAACTGCGGGGTTCGAATGATAAAAACGAACTTGACTGTTGAGGATATGATGCCTAAAAAACGTGAAATCATAAATACTATGTTTGCTAATGTGCCTGCGGGCTTGGGCGGTAAGGCGAATGTGCGGTTTACTGAAGAAGAAACAATTGAAGTTTTGGAAAAGGGTGCTAAATGGGCTATAAAGCAAGGGTTTGGCTGGAAGGAAGATACAGACCGGATGGAAGAAAACGGATATATGAAGGCAGACCCAAATGATATATCTGCTCGCGCTATTGCTCGTGGAAAACCACAACTTGGAAGTTTGGGTGCAGGAAATCATTTTTTAGAGATACAAAGTGTTGATAAAATTATTGATGAAAAAACATCAAATGCGTTTGGGGTTACTAAAAAAGGTCAGATTGTTTTAATGGTTCATTGCGGTTCTCGAGGACTTGGTCATCAGGTGGCATCGGAATATATTCGAAAGATGGAAGATAAGTATGGATTTGCCGGACTTCTTGACAGGGAATTGATAAATGCGCCGATCTCAAGCGATTTAGGGGTTGCTTATTATAGTGCTATGTCCGGTGCTGCGAATTACGCGTGGTCAAATAGGCAAATGATAACTCACTGGATACGTGAGTCTTTTGAAAAAGTGTTTGGGCGAACTGCAAAAGATATGGAAATGAGTATTATTTATGATGTATGTCATAATGTGGCAAAGATGGAAAATCATGTTGTTGATGGTGAAAAAATGAATGTTTGTGTGCATAGGAAAGGGGCTACAAGGTCATTTGGTCCTGGACGCATTGAGATTCCGGAAATTTATCGTGCATATGGTCAGCCGGTTATAATTCCGGGTTCTATGGGTACTGCAAGCTATTTATTGCGCGGGACTAAGAAGGCTGAAGAATTGTCTTTTGGTTCTACGGCGCATGGCGCAGGGCGTGTTATGTCCAGGTTTGCCGCTGTTAAGAAATTTAGGAGTGAGACGGTTGCAAGTGAACTTGAATCCAAAGGTATTATGATTAAATCTGCGTCTTGGAAAGGAATTGTTGAAGAAGCACCTCAGGTTTATAAAGATATTGATGAGGTTGTGCGTGTTTCGCATGATGCCGGTTTGGGGTCTCTTGTGGCTCGAATGGTGCCGATGGGCGTTATTAAAGGATGAGTTTTTGATTTAATTTAGGTTAAAATATGAATATAACGATTTGCGGCAGTATTGCATTTTATGCTGAAATGCTTGAGGTTAAGGAAAAATTAAAACAATTGGGTCATCAAGTTAAATTACCGCCTTTTGAAGTTAAAGATGAAAATGGCAATATGATTCCGGTTAAACAATATTATTCGTTAAGAAAAGCTGAAACAGACGATACTAGTTGGATTTGGGATAGAAAAGAAGAAGCGATGCGGGTTCATTTTTACAAAGTTGAATGGTGTGATGCTGTTTTAATTTTAAATTATGATAAAAATAATATTATAAATTATGTCGGAGCTAATACGTTAATTGAGCTAGGTATGGCATTTTATTTGAATAAAAAGTTATTTTTATTTAATGATATTCCTGAAATGAGTTATAAGGAAGAAATTCTTGGAATGAAGCCGCTAGTTATTGATCAGGATTTAATGAAAATTAAATAATTTTTAGTTTTTTAGTTTTTTTGTGATATGATGTTTGGTTGTTTGTATTATATTTTATTTTAATTTTTGGGCGGATTGTATAATCTTTATAAAAGTTAATATATAACACTGTTATAAGATTGCGGGTTTATGATTATGGTTAAAAAAAGTGTATATTTAGATAATAGTGCGTCAACGCGCGTTTTAGATGAAGTGGTTTCTGCGATGATTCCTTATTTTACAGAAATTTATGGTAATCCATCATCGCTTCATAGTTTTGGAATAAAAGCTAAAAAAGCGCTGGATGATTCCAGGAAAATAGTTGCGAATTCTATTAATGCAAATCCTGAAGAAATAATTTTTACTTCCGGCGGTACGGAATCGGATAATATTGCTGTTTTCGGTGTTGCTGCGGCAAGAAAAGATGGTCGAATAATTACGACAAAAATTGAACATCCCGCTATTAAAAATACGGTACAAAAACTTAAAACTCAAGGTTTTGAAGTTCTTTTTATTGATGTTGATTATGAAGGTTTCATAAATATAAAACAACTTGAAGAATCAATAAATGCAGATACTATTTTGGTAAGTATAATTCATGCCAATAATGAGATTGGAACAATTCAAGATATAGAAACAATAGGAAATATTATAAAAACAAAGAATCCAAATACATATTTTCATGTTGATGCGGTTCAGTCTTATATGAAACTTCCAATTGATGTGGTGTCTGCAAAAATAGATCTTTTGAGTATTGCATCTCATAAGATTCATGGTCCTAAGGGCGTTGGTGCGCTTTATATTCGAAACGGTGTAAAATTAAAATCATTGCAATTAGGTGGGTCTCATGAAAAAAATTTGAGGGCCGGAACGGAAAATGTGCCAGGTATTGTTGGTTTTGCAAAAGCTGTAGAATTAAATCTGGTTGATTTAGAAGAATATACAAAAAATCTTGTGTTTTTACGTGATAGATTGATTGATGGTATTGAAAAACGTATACCTCATGTTATTTTAAATGGTCCTCGTGGTGTGTCTAGAAATTCAAATAATGTTAATATTTCTTTTAAGCATATTGAAGGTGAATCTATTCTTCTTTATTTAGATATGCAAGGGATTGCAGTTTCTACGGGATCGGCTTGTTCATCAACCAGTCTTAAACCAAGTCATGTTTTAGAGGCTATTGGTCTTCCGGTTGAAATATGTCATGGTTCGATTCGATTTACTTTAAGTAGATATACGACAAAAGAAGAAATAGATTATGTACTTGAGGTTTTTCCAAAGATTATAGCGAAATTAAGGGCTTTAAGTCCGTTAAATGCGAATTAGGTAATATTATGGTATATTCAGATACTGTTATGGATCATTTTAAAAATCCAAGAAATGTTGGTGAAATTAAAGATGCTGATGGTACGGGTAATGTTGGAAATCCTATGTGCGGAGATATGATGACAATTACAATTGAAGTAAAAGATAATGTTATTTCTGATATTAAATTTAAGACTTTTGGATGCGCTGCTGCAATTGCAACGTCATCTATGATAACTGAGCTTGTGAAGGGTTTAACTATTGAGGATGCATTAAAAATAACTAAGGATGATATTGTAGAAAATCTTGGCGGCCTTCCTCCAATTAAGTTGCATTGTTCTAATTTGGCTGCAGATGCATTAAAAAAAGCAATTGATGATTATAGAGAAAAGTTAAATAAATAAGCTATTCTAATTGTTTTTATGTTTGAAAGATATTCTCGCCAAATTGCGACAGGAAAGATAACGATTAATGATCAGAAAATACTTGCTAAAAAGAGAATTGCGGTTATTGGTGTCGGTGCTATTGGTTCGCTTCTTTGTGGTTTGCTTGTTCGTGCAGGTGTAAAAAATATAACTCTAATAGATAGAGATTTTGTTGAGATTTCTAATTTGGCCCGGCAAAGCTATTTTGAAAAAGATGTCGGTATGGCTAAAGCGGATGCTCTTAAAAAACAGTTAGTGGATATTGATTCGTCTGCTAAAATAACTTCTATTGTGGCTGATATTGATAAAGATATGATTGGTATTTTGAAGTCTTTTGATTTAATACTTGATGGAACAGATAATATGGAAACCAGGTGTTTAATTAATGATTTTTGTATGAAAAATAATATTCCCTGGATTTATTCTGCGGCAATTGGAACTACTTATACTACAATGAATATTATTCCTAAAAAAACGGCTTGTTTTGAGTGTATTTTTGAAAAAGAGATTATGCCGGGGACACTTGATACTTGTGAGACTGCGGGGATTTTAAATTCTACAAATACGCAGTTGGCGGCGCATGTTGTAGTTGAGGCGATAAAAATACTTACGGGAAAAACTCCATCTTTAGGGCTTTATTATTTTGATGTTTGGAATCATGAAAGAACTTACGCAAATGTTAAAATGCGTTCTTACTGTAATGCGTGTAATGGTAAATATTTGCATTTTGAGGGTAAAAAAACTGATGTTGTTGCTCTTTGCGGGAATGATTCTTATCAGATAAAGCCTGCTAAATTGGTTAAACTTGATTTATCGGTGTTTTTTAAAAAATTGAAAAAAACCATGGATGTTGAATTGCGAGGTAATGTTCTTCATGTTGTTGATGGCGATGTGAAAATTGCTCTTTTTGCAGATGGGCGAGCCATCGTAAAAAATGTGAAAACTGTTGGGCAATCCAAGGCTGTTTATTCTAAGATTGTTAGCGTTTGATTTTTATAATAATACAAAGATTTATATATTTGTTTTTAAATACATTACTTATGAGTAATGATATAACTGATGGGTGCGGTTTTGATATTGAAATAAATACGAATAATTCACTTATTTTTGGAGGCGCGATTACGGCTGGTATTGGGGCTTTTGTTTATAAGGTATCATCAACTATATCTGCTTCTTTATATTCGGATAATTCTGGGATTCGCGATACATTTCTTATTGATGGTTTGCATAATTTATCTCCTCTTGTTGCTGGCGTAGGTGCGATAATGTGTTTAGCTGGTGTTTATGGTAAGGTTCGAAATCATTATAATGAAAATGAATAAAACTTATAATTTCCAAAAACCTTATATACTACTTGTGTTCTATAGTTTAGTATGTCAGCTAAATGTAAAATTTGCAAAAATAATTTACACATAGGTCCAGATTCTTTAGTGTTATGCGCGCATAAAAAAGGTTTTATTCATCGCGGTTGCTGTGTTGCTCATTGTAGCAAGCATGGTGAGCCTTGTGGTCATGCTAAAGCAGAATATTCGAAGATGGATCCTCAATTTAATGGTGAAATGTTCGCATTTTTTGGGTAAAGAGTTTTGTCTTTAAGGGAGATGAAATATGTGTTTGCGTTTTAGACGCAGTTAGTTTTTTTCTTAATTTTTTATTTTTTTAATATGTTGAATTTGTTAATTATGGTTTTATAATTGTATTTTGGTTTCTAATTTTGTTTCATTAATTAAGTTATTGTTATTTGGTTATGTATAATTGCATGTTTTTTGAGGGATGAGCCAGTTGTAATTCATTGATGATATATTTTTGAATCTGTTTTAATTTTGATGGTAAGTTTCGTCGTTTACATGTTTTGGTTATTATAATTTGGATGTCGTTATGAGGGATAGTTTTGTTTGTTGAAATATTGTTTTCTGTAATTATGCCGGGGTATATTTCTAATAATTTTTTTATATCTTCAAGTGCCTTTTCTGTTTGTTTTGGTGCGTCCGGGTGTTCGAAAATAATTGTATTATTACTTTCTTCAGTGGGTTTTATTGCGTATATGGTGTTTTTGTTGATGTTTTCATATATATTGCTTAAGCTTTCAAATGCGAGTTTTGTGGCTGTTTCCTGGTCTTTTATATTTGTACAATAAATGCCGATTCCATCATAATGCCAAATAGGGGTTATACTAGTTACTTTGCTATTTAGCAGCCATGCTGTTTTATCTATTGTGTGTTTTAGTATATATGTGAATAATGTCATAATTATATAGTAGTTACTATTATTTTTAAACTTATTGATATTTAGGTGGTTTTTGGAATTAAAAACGTAATAATGACAATATTATTTAAATTTGTTTTATCTTATGTGTTCTTATGAAATTAATTTCTCTTTTATCGGGCGGGATAGATTCTCCGGTTGCATCGTATCTTATGATGAAAAAAGATGCAGATGTAGTTTTTGTGCATATGGATAATAGACCATTTATAGATGATAGGCCGCTTGAAAAAGTAAAAAAACTTGTAGCCATACTTAATAAAAAAACAAAAAAAAATGCAAAGTTGTATCTTATACCGCATGGAAAAAGTCAATCTGTGATTGTAAAAAAAGCTAAAAGAAAGCTTACTTGCGTTATGTGTCGAAAAATAATGCTTGAAGTTGCGATTATAATTGCTAAAAAAGAAAAAGCTAATGGAATTATTACCGGAGAGAGTTTAGGTCAAGTTGCATCTCAGACATTGGATAATATTTATGTTGAAAATAAGGGTATTTCTGTTCCTGTTTTTCGACCATTAATTGGTTTTGATAAAGAAGAGACGATAAAGATTGCAAAAGAAATTGGAACTTACGAGATATCTATTCTTCCCGGGCAGTGTTGTAATTTAACGCCACCATATCCTGAAACGCATAGCAAGATTGACGAAATTAAAGAAGCAGAAGAATTAGTTGATATTGATTATTTGGTTGAAGATGCGGTTAAAAACGCGAAATTCATTGAAATTAAGTAGTGTTATGAAATAACTTTATATATATTAAAATTTAAAATTTGTATAACGGTGTTATATTGTTAATGTGTTAAATTGGTGAGTCGACTATGACTGGTGGATATGTTTGTATTAATTACGAAAAAAATAATAAGATCTAGTTTTTTTAATGTTTTAAACAAATTAATAATAATTTTATTTCTAAAAAAAACACGAAGTATACAAAAATTACAAAAAAATTTAAGTAAATTTTTATCGGGGGTAGTTTAAACTATGTATCAAACAATAATAAATCAAAAGAATATAAAACAAAATATAATTGAATTAATTGGTAATACGCCGATGATTAAAATAGATAAAATTGTTCCTAATGATGCTGCTAATGTTTATGCGAAACTTGAATGGTATAATGTTGGGTCATCAATAAAAGATAGGATGGCATTACAATTAATAGAAAAAGCAGAAAAAGAAGGGCGAATTCAAAAAGGAAAAATAATTTTAGAAGCAACATCCGGAAATACGGGAATTGCACTTGCAATGATTGCGGCGGTTAAAGGTTATGATATAGAAATTGTGATGTCTGAATGTGTTAGTGTTGAACGAAGAAAAATAATACGGGCTTATGGTGCTAATCTTATTTTGTCTCCCGGCAATAAAGGAACCGGTGGTGCTGTAGAACTTAAATATAAATTATTAAAAGAAAATCCTGAAAAATATACGGATATAAATCAATTTAAGGATCCTGCAAATATTGAAGCGCATTATAATACGACTGCAAAAGAAATAATAGAACAAACAAATGGTGAAATTGATATGGTTGTTTTGGGTATTGGTACTGCAGGAACCGGCGTTGGGATATCTAAAAGATTAAAGGAATATAATTCAAAAATAAAAATAATTGGTGTTATACCTGAATTAGGATCGTCAATACAGGGACTTAGAAATCCATGTGAAAATTATCCTACTCAACTTTATAATAGTGGTTATTTTGATGAAATTGTTGAGATTAAAAAGGAAGAAAATCCAAAAACTTTTGATGTTGCAAGAGAACTTGCAAGAAAAGAAGGACTTTTAGTTGGAATGAGTTCTGCTGCTGCTATGTATATTTCAAGAAAAAAAGCAATTGAAATTGGTTTCGGGAAAAATATAGTTACTATTTTTCCAGATAATGGTTTTAAATATTTGAGTACGCCATTGTTTGGAGATTCTTAAATTTTAAATTGTAATTTTGTTTTTAGAGTTTATGAAAATTAATGTTTGGGTATGTATTTTTTATGATGTCTAACTTTTGTTTTTTTTATGCCAAATGAATCATATTTCTTTTTTAATTTTTTTTTGAGCCATTTTCTTATTTTTGAATCTTTTGCAGTTTCAATTTCTTCTTCTAAAATTTCCAGTTCTGTTGTATGTTTTAAATTCCATACTAAATATGTTAGTGAATAAATTGATATTAGTAGTCCTATTAATGGTAGGAATCCAATATATGCTGAAAGTCCTAACATATTAAGACCATTTACAAGATCTCCTTCACTCATAAAAAAGTATAGTGTTGACGAAAATAAGAATCCGAGTGCTATGAAACTTGTGATTACTGAATATTCTAAATCTCCTTTTTTTGTGAATTGCCAATCAATGTAGAGTAATGAAAATCCTATGAAAAGCGTTCCTAGTACCCCTGAAAAATATAATATTGCTTCTTGTGTTTTTGAAAGAATACAGGTTTTATAAACTGTTGCGTAAATTCCTGAAAAAAAGGATGAATGAAAATCGATCCAATATCCACAATTGTATATTTTTAAAATTAAAGCATGGAACAGTTCATGAATGAATGGAGCTATTAGTGCGGCTATGATGTTAAATGATATAATTCCGGCTATGGTGTATTTTAGGTATTGTTTTTCGTGTATGTATCGTTTAGCCACATTAAACACCGAAAAAATTGTTTATTTTATTGAGTATTCCTTTTTTTGGTGTTTTTTCGGGTTTATCTTCCGGGTTTTTTGTTTTTGGTGGTTCGTTTTTATTGTCTGTTTTTTTAATTGAGTTATTTGTTTCTTTTTTATTTTTTCCAGAATTATCTGTTATTATATTTGTGTTGAATTCAAGTTGTTCTATTTCTTTTATTATGTCTTCTGCTTCTTTATAGATGCGCGGAAGATCTGTATCTTTTAAATTTCCCGTATATTCTTCGGTACTTACTTGAGAGAAAAATGAAGAAATTTTTTCTTTTAGAGATGTTTTTATGTTTATTGGTTTTAATGCTTTTATTAAATCTGTATTTGTGAATTCTTCATCAAAATTTATTTTTTTTTCAATTACGCCTTTTACTATGAATGCCATATCTGCGATTGTGGATGCATTAGGGTTGGTATTGTATATTTCATTTAGTTTTTTTAGTGAGGGGTCTTCTTCAAAATCGTCATTTGTTTTATTTTTGTTTCCAAAAATTTTGGATTTTATGGTTTTTAGCAGTGATTTTTTTTCTTTTGGTTTTATTATCATATTGTCGATTTTTTTTTCGTTTTCTAGTTTTTTTTCGCTTAAATCTCGTGCTTCTGCAAATTCTTTTTGGTATTCTTCAAAAATAGTATCTATTTTTGACATGAATATATTTGGTTTTTGAATTTTTTCTTCGAGATTTTTCTTTTTTTCTTCAAATTCGTTTTTAAATATGAGTCCTTTTTCATATGTTTTTTTTAGTGCGTCAAGATCTTTTTTTAGTTCTTGTTCTTCGAGTGCCAGAGATCCGGATTTTATTGTTTTTAAGATCATTTCATTTATTTTTGTGTGTAGTGCGGTTAATTCTGATTCTTCTAATTTTCTTTTTTGTAATTCTTCGACATATTTTATGTTTCTGCTTATTTTTCCTCGTGTACGTTCGAGTGTTGTCGAATCTATGATTCCGTCGGTATATAATATTTCAATTGCGTGTATGTCTTTTTTAAAAGATTCTTTTGTTTTTGTGGAATTAGTTGTGTTATTTTCTTTTTTTGCGGTTTTAAGAATATTACTTAATTTTGGTGCTTTGGATGTTTCTGTAATTATTTTTGTGATATTTTCTTTTTCTTCTTTTATTTTCGGGTTGATTATTGTTTTGTTGATTGTGGGTTCTTCGGTTTTGATTTTTGTTTTATTTTCTATATTTAGTTTTGTTGGTGTAGTTTTTGGTGTAGGATTTAGTTTTTTTTGTTTTTCTATTTCTAAATTTTTGTTAAGTTTATCAGTAGTTATGCTGTATGTGCTTTTAGTTACCAGACCTTCTTTGTATGCATTTTTTAGATGTTTTAATTTTGTTTCTATGTTGTTTATTGTTTCATTTTTGATTGTTTTTATAGTTTTTGAGCGTTCACTAATCATTTTGTTTTTTTTGATGTCTGATTCTTTTATTGTGTTTTTTTGTTCCATATTGATATGCCATTTTTTTAATTTATATTATTTTGTATTTGTTTGTTGTTTTGTAATTGTTTAATATGAATTGTGTGTGGGTTTTTTACGTCCACACATATGATTTATGAATTTTAAGCCCATACTTCGGATAATTCTTTTTGTATTTTGGTTAGTTTTTCTAGTTTTGCGTTGATTGAGTCTAATTTTTTTTCAACATTTATTCTTTTAGCATTTAGATGTGATTCTTTTGTTGCAAAGTCGGATATTAGGTCT
>WSZW01000126.1 GCA_013139905.1 archaeon | reverse complement strand
GTTACAGATTATCAACGGGCACAAATTTGTCGTGATCGTGATAATTTATATCCTATATCTGCACTTGGGCGAGATTTTACTGGTTGTAAAGGATTAACAGATATAGCTGTAAATGATCCTGATTTGGTGCATATAAATTTTGTTGCTCCAAATTCTAAAAGTATTGCAAGACTTTTGCCTCAAATGGCGTGGTATGTTTATTTTGCGGCACATGTGGCAGAAAATACGGATTTTAAAAAAATTGAGTTTTTTACGCCATCCGGTAATTATGGTAATTCAACTGCGGGGGTTATGGCATTAAATGCTATACGAACTGGTGCAGAATTGTCGGGTGAATCGGTACCGGAAATAAAAATAAATATTGCGTCTAACGATAATAATGTTGTTCCTGCATTTTATAATACCGGAAAATATGTGCCTGAAATAAAAGCCATACCTACACATTCAAATGCTATGGATGTTGCAGATCCGTCAAATTTCAAACGAATACTTGCAATGTATGGGTTGGTTTTGGATAGTGATGGTTGCGTTGAGATGGATTCTGAGGGTTGGAAAAAATTAAATGAAGATACAACTGCGCAATCTGTAAGTCAAAAAGAAACTGAAGAGACATTAAGAAAATATTATGTCAGGGGCATTCAAATATGTCCTCATGGTGCTGTTGGTTTGACTGCTATGGGTAGAAAAGTTGATGAGGGGTTAAATCCTAATACGGCATATATTTCTATTTTGACTGCGGATCCTTCGAAATTTTCAAATGAAATAAATACTATTCTTGGTCAAAAAATAATATCTGAACCGATAATTGATTGGAAATATGATGAAAATCCACGAACTGTTGCAAATTATACAGATTTAAAGGAAATAATCTTAAAAATAACCAATAATTGATAGGTTTGATTTTAACATACATTTAAAAAACTAATTGGTTATTTAATGTTAATTAAGGACCGTTTTGGTGTTTAGGCACGAGGGCGGATCGGAGATTTGAGTGCGCAAAGTTGCGTTTTATCTTTTTCTTACGATATTCCTAATTAAATTGGAGATGATTTATGATGGCAAGAATGCATACAAGAAAAAAAGGCAGTTCAAGAAGCAGGAAACCTGAAAATGCGGGTAAACCAAAATGGATTGATTATAAGGGCGATGAAATTGAAAACCTGGTATTAAAACTTCGAGGCGAAGAACATACCGGAGCTAAAATCGGTTTAATTTTAAGAGATCAATATGGTGTTCCTTCGGTTAAAGATATGACTGGAAAAACTATATTTCAAATACTTAAAGATAATAAGCAAGCAGGCGAACTTCCGGAAGATATTATGAGTTTGCTTAAACGGTCTGTTAGTGTTAATGAACATATGGAAAAAAATAAAAAAGATGTTCACACAAAAAGAGGTCTGCAATGTATTGAATCTAAGATAAGACGTCTTGCTAAATACTATAAGAGCAGAAATATACTTCCTGCTGATTGGAAATATACTAAAGAAAAAGCAAAGACACTTGTTCATTAAAGGTTATTTGTCAAATTTTTTATTGTGTATAAACTATAGTACCAAAACAATAAACTCAGCGGAAATTCGGTACATTTTGTGTATTTACTGTACCCTTTTTTTATGCGATTGTTGTAAAGGGAAGTTTGAAAATATCTATAGATAATAAAATTTTCAGGATTTTTTAAATATTTTGGCGCTAATTACAAAGTAATTTGTTTTTGGCGCTGTTTTATTTTTTTATTTTTTTAATCTATATTGTTGTTTCATTTCATTTTTTTTCGGATTTATCGTATACTAATTTAATGATTGTTGTTCTTGTTAGTTATATGGATATAAAGACAAAAATTTTGCATTTTAAGGATATTGCGAAAAAAGTCGCAATTCCGATATTAAAGGAACAAGGCAAAATACGGGTTATTTCTCATTATGATGCGGATGGTATTTGTGCCGGTGCTATTATGTATAAGACACTTAAATATTTGGGGAAAAATTTTGAAATTTCTTTTGTATCTCAAATTGAAGAGGATATATTGAAAAATATTGATTTAAATGCTCAAGATCTTATTATTTTTACTGATCTTGGAAGCGGGCAACTTGATTTGATTGAAAAATATCTTTCTAAAACAAAAGTAGTTGTTGTGGATCATCATCAACCGGTATTTCGGCAATGGTATGGTTTGTATCATTTAAATCCTCATCTTGTTGATTTGAATGGTCGTGTTGATATTTCCGGAGCGGGTGTGGCGTATATTCTTGCGCGCGAATTATCGTTACGTACAAAAAATCTTGTTGAATTGGCAATTGTTGGTGCTGTTGGGGATAGGCAAAAGAAAAATGATGTTTTTTTTGGGGTTAATAAGATGTTTTTGGATGAAGCAGAATATTCCGGGATTATAAAAAAAGAGATAGGGCTTCGTTTTTTTGGAAGATATACCAGACCAATACATAAGTGTTTGGAATATTCACTGGATCCTTTTATTGAAGGGATTTCGGGGAATGAATCTGCGTCTGTTCAATTTTTATCTGATCTTGGCATTCCTATTAGAAATTCGAAAGGTTCGTGGCGAAAGCTTTGTGATTTGACAAAAAATGAGGAAAAAAAGCTTACAACTGCGCTTGTTATGGAATCTTTGGTTCGTGGTGATGATTCTATAAAATTTATTGGGCCGTTGTATAAACTTTCGAATGATTATGATGTTTCTGAATTTGCTACATTATTAAATGCTTGTGGGCGTTTAGAGCAACCTATTGAGGGTGTAAAGTTATGTCTGGGGGATAGAAAATCTGCTGATGATATACAGATGAAATATAGAAAAAGGTTTGCAAAATATATGTCTTGGATATCTAAGAATCAAAAAAGTTTTAAGGTAACTGATAAAGCGACGTATATTATTTCAGGAGTTCATATTAATTTTAATTTTTTAGGTCCGTTGATATCGATTGCACTTAAAAAAAATGTTAAAACCGGAATTGTTTTAGGATTTTCAAATACACCTAATGGCGTTAAAATATCTTCGAGGTCAAGAGATTCTGTAGATACGAATTTGAGTAATGCTATTCGTGTGGCGTCGGCAAAGGTTGGTGGTACCGGTGGGGGTCATAGCGGGGCTGCCGGCGGAAAAATACCAATGGGTAGCGAAGAGAAATTTATATCTATTGTTGATTCATTACTATAAAGTTGTAGTTGTAATCGGTGGTATTTATATAATTTAATCAACTTTCGTTATATTTATTAAGTTTATGGTCTAACTTAAAGAATAATATTTTATTTAAATATAATAATTAATTGGTGATTTTAATGGTAAAATATACAAAAGAAAAAGGTTCGAGAAAAGATACGTGGGCAAAAAAGAAATGGCTTACTGTAAAAGCTCCTGTTGTTTTTGGGGATAGAGTATTGGCAGAAACACCTGCGGTAAAAACAGCACATACTGAAGGCAGAATCTTGGAAGTTCCTATGTCTGAAGTTACCGGAAATTTTAAACATTTCAGATCAAAAATAAAAGTTAAAATTACAAGTACTAATGATAATGAAGCTACGACTGAATATGTAGGTCATGAAGTTGTTCGAGATCAGGTTTCAAGAGCGGTCAGACGATGGTCATCAAGAATAGATTCTGTTGATGATGTTAATACAAAAGATAATGTTAAAATGAGAATTAAATCTCTTGTTCTTACTCGAAGACGGGTAAATACATCTATTAAAGATGAAATTCGAAAACTTGTATCTTCACTTGTTTTTGATATTGCAAAAACTATGGATAAAGATCAAATTATTGTTGAGATTAATGATAATCAAATACAAAAACAGCTTTCAATTGCGGCATCAAAAATATATCCTATTAAATCTGTTGAAATTCGAAAGACGGAAGTTCTTTAATTTTTTTGGTATTTGTATTGTTTAGCGTGTTTTATGTATTGCAATATATTTTTTGCAATCAAAGTATATACCGATTGTACCGGTGTTTATGGTGAATATAGCAGACGCCCAAGCGGTTGCTATAAACTATATAAATTCAGCATTATAAATTACACATATGGAAGTTGTTTTGTCGAAAGTTTTGAAACGTATAGAGCCGACGCTTCATGAGATTCATGAAGCGCATAAGTTATTTACTAAAATAAAGGATATTATTGTAAATGATTATCCTAGTTTAGATGTAAAGCTTATGGGTTCTGTTGCAAAGGATACTTTTATTTCCGGGGATAAGGATTTGGATATTTTTGTTCTTTTTGATCCTAAAGTTTCTCGCGTGGAGTTAGAAAAAACAGGTCTTATTATTGGTAAAATGATTTTTGATACGCTTGGCGGTAAATTTGAAGTTTCTTATGCTGAGCATCCATATACTAGGGGGCTTATTGGTAAATATGATGTTGAGATTGTTCCGGCATATGCTATAAAAAGTACTAAACAATTGCTTAGTTCAGTTGATAGAACGCCATTTCATACTAAATATGTGCATAAAAACCTTAAATCTACGGGGGATGTTCGTCTTTTAAAGAAATTTTTAAAGGGTATTGGCTGTTATGGTTCTGATTTAAAGACTGAAGGATATTCCGGTTATTTGTGCGAACTTTTAGTGATTAAGTATGGTTCTTTTTTAGATACATTAAAATATATGCAAACCTTGAAATTTCAGGAAATAATTGATCTTGATAATCATTATACTAAAAAGAAATATTTAGATGTTCGAAAAAGATTTGAAGGGCATCCTTTGATATTTATTGATCCTACTGATAAATTGCGTAATGTTTCTGCAGTGCTTTCAAAAGAAAAGCTTGCGATTTCTATTAATGCGGCAGCCCTTTTTATGAATAAACCAACTATGTCTTTCTTTTTTCCTGTAAAAAAAGTAATTGATGAAAAACGTGCGATTGTAAATGTGAAGATGCGAGGAGTTCATGTGGTTGTTTTGCGGTTTTCTCGACCTGATGAGATTGAGGATATTTTGTATCCGCAACTTAGACGATTTATGAATCTGGTAGCCGGAAAACTTAGTAAAGAAGGATATGGTATTTTACGTGCTTCGGTTTTTGGTGATATGAATTGTGGTATTGTTTTTGAGTTGAATGAATTAAAATTATCTCCAATGAAAATGAAAAAAGGACCTAGTATATTTAATCCATTGGATCATCGCATGCGTTTTATTGAAAAGAGTAAAAATGTTTGGATTGAAGATGATCGATTGGTTTCTGATGAGAAACGTAAATATGTTGATGTGAATGATTTTTTGTGTTCTTTTCTTAAAAAACCGGCAAATAAACTTACTTATGAGGGCGTTCCTGACAGACTTGCAAAAGAAATTTATTCCGGGTTTGATATTCTTGTTGATTCTAAAGTGAGTAAGATTAAATCCGGGGAATTCTGGCTTTGGATAGTTAGAAAAGCGTTTTAGTATTGTTTTGTGACAACGTGCGATATGTTTAAATGTGTTTTGGTTTAAATTGTATTGATAATTATGAAATTATTGAGTAAATTATTTCGGGGTAAAGAGAAAGTTGTAGTTGATTCTGTTGATGAAGAACCTGCAATTGAAAGTGATATTATTTATTCTGGAGAAAATAAGTTTGCAATATATGTTGATGTAACTAAACATAATATTAGTGGGGATTTTGGTTCGGTTACAATAGATTATCATTGGCCTAAAGAATTGTATGATCATATTTGTTTATTGGTTGAAAATTCGGATACTTTTGAAGAAACTATTGCAGATAAGTTATATTTAAATCATATTTCTTTTAATCGTGGTGTTTTTGGTTATAACGATTCGATATATTCTATGGGTGATGTTAGTATTTTAACATATATATGTCTCCTACGGATCGTAGTGGTCTTGTTGGTTGTTCTGATGATATAGATGCTGTTGTTGGTGAAAAATATGAAGCGCATATAAATGATTATCTTAAACAGACGGAAGAGTTATTGGATAAACTTGTTGAGGCTGGCGATGAAACGGTATTGCGTTTTAAGGTGAAACAAGAATAGTTGTTTTTGTTTTATTTATTTAATTCTTATTTAATATTTGTTTTCTAATTTATTTTTATGTATGTTGCACTTTTGTCCGGAAAAAATATTGATATGGCTAAAGTTGAGGTTAATTCAATTAGTAATCTTTATGTTGAAAAAACATTAGTGGGCCGAGTTTTGTTGTTTGAGTCTGATGATTCTATTAATTTTTCTAAATTGGGGCTTACTCATGAGGGGGGTATTTTTCTTGGAAAAAATATTGAGGATATAGATTTTAATGTTTTTTCAGATAAAAATATTAAAATATCTGTGTTAAATTTAAAATCGGAGTTAAATTCTCTTTTGTTTTCTAAAAAAATTGGCGAATTTATCTTTAAAAAAGGATTAAATGTTGATTTTAATAGCAATAATGTTCTTCGGGTTTATTTGACGGTAAATGGTGTGTACTTTACAAAGCAGGTTTTTATGCAGGATAAGAAAGAATTTGCAAAACGCGCATCGTCAAAAAGGAAGTTTTTTATGCCTACATCAATTGATTCTATGTTTGCGCGAGCGCTCGTGAATATTGCGGGTGCTAAAAAAAATGTTAGTGTTTTGGATTGTTTTTGCGGTTCCGGAGGGCTTTTGCTTGAGGCTGCAGTGGTTGGTGCTGATGTTTTTGGATGTGACATTGAAGAAAAGTGTGTTAAGGGAACTGAGGATAATTTAGAACAGTTCGGGTTTAAAGTAACGGCTGTTACTGGTGATGCTTTAGATGTTGATTCTGTTTTTGATAAAAAATTTGATTGTGTTGTTACGGATTTACCGTTCGGAAAATCCAGTAAGATTGTGGAGAGTAAAAAAAAGCTTTATTCGTCGTTTATGTTGTA
>WSZW01000067.1 GCA_013139905.1 archaeon | reverse complement strand
CCCACAGCATATATAAACGTTTCAGCGCAAAATATAAGTTATGAATCTTGAAAATGAAATAAAAAAGCTTGTTTTGGCAAACGCAGGTCAGCACGGCGGAAAAGCGCATGCAAGTGCAATAATCTCTCAAGTCATGGGTAAAATATCGGAAGCAAGAACGAATCCTAAAGAAACAATTGCGCTTATTGACAAGAATGTAAACGAAATAAACAAAATGAGCATGAAAGATCAGCTCATAGAAATAAAGAAATTAGGATTATCTGTCACAATAAAAAAAGTCATACGAAGAATAGGATTACCGGAACTTAAAAATGCAAAAAAAGGCAAAGTCATCATGCGCTTCGAGCCATCGCCGTCAGGCGCTCTGCACGTTGGTCATGCATTCGTTTCAATTCTAAATTCCGAATATGTTAAAAAATATGGCGGAAAATTCATCTTGCGAATTTCAGATACAAACGCAGAAAATATATGCGAAGAAGCATACAAATTAATCCCAAAAGACGTAGAATGGATTACAGGAAGCAAATTTGAGCTTGTAATTCAATCAGACAGAATGGAATCATATTACAAATACGCAAAAGAAGTGTTAGAAAAAGGACACGCATATGTATGTACGTGCGAATCATTAAAATTTAGAGATTTAATAAACAAAAAAACCGCATGCCCTTGTCGAGATAAAACACCAAAAGAAAACATGGCGGATTGGAATAAAATGCTTACAACATACAAACCCGGAGACGCCGTGGTTAGAATAAAGACCGACATTACACACAAAAATCCCGCAATAAGAGATTGGCCGGCATTCAGAATAAACGACACACCACACCCACGAACCGGTAAAAAATACCGCGTCTGGCCGTTGATGAATTTCGCAGTTACAATAGACGACCATGATTATGGTTTAACTCACATAATACGCGGTAAAGACCATTTGACAAACAGCGAGCGGCAAAAATACCTATACACGCACATGGGCTGGAAAATCCCTGAATTCATTCATATCGGTAGAATAAATTTTACAGGACTTAAACTTTCTACTTCAACTACAAGAAAATTAATTGATGAAGGAAAATATTTGGGTTGGGATGACGTTAGATTGCCATTTCTCCAGGCTTTCAAAAAACGGGGATATAAGCCAGAAGCATTTCAGAAATTCGTAACAATGGTAGGTCCAAGCCCTGCAGACAAATCCGTTAGCTTCGAATCATTCATGAAAACAATCAATAGTTACAATAAAGCATTAATTGACCCAATAGCGCCCAGATATTTTTTCGTCCCAAAACCAACAAAAATAAAAATAACGGGTATAAAGACGTCAAATATCGAAGCCCCAAAACACCCGGATAACCAAAAATTGGGAAAAAGAATATTGGTTAAAACAGAAGAGCTATATATTTCAAAAGACGATGCGGAGCGAATAAAAAAAGGCGAAAAAGTACGCCTAAAGTACTCTGGCAACATCAAATTTACAACTGCAAACAAAGCAACACAAGAAGGCAAAGAATTAGTAAAAGGAATACCAATAATCCAATGGGTTTCAACAACAGCAAATGTGCCCGTAAAATTAATACTTCCGGATGGGAAAAAATTAATTGGTTTTTCAGAAACAGCTCTAAAAGATATAACTGATTGTGTAGTTCAGTTTGAGCGCGTTGGTTTTGCGCGAGTAGTAAAAGAAGGAAACGACATTGTTGCATATCTGCTACATAAGTAATCTTTATTAACTACGTATAACAAAATTAAATCATAGGTGATATTTTATGTTTGGTATGGGTAAAAAAGACGATAAAAAAGAAATAAAAGAAACAATAGATAATTCTAAATCTACAAGCACGATGTTTGGTCGTGATTTTACAAACCAAAGCGATGCTTCGATTAATAATTCGGGCAAAAATATAGAAGCACCAAAACCAACTACTCAACCAATGCCGCAATCACCTAAAACTGTTATGCCGACCGCACCTCAAACATTACCGCCTGTAACTACACCAACAAAACCAATTGAAAATACTGTAACTAATACTCCACCAGTTAAACAAAATCCGCAAAATATTCCACCTAAAGTAGATCCGGTAAATAATCTTACATTACCATCGCTTTCAAAAAATACAGGAGCTCAAACCATACATCAAATAAATAAAAAGGAAACAAAAAGGAATAATATCTCATCAATTCCACCAATACAAAAAGTTACACCTAGATCATTTACGAATGCAAAAGGACCGGTTTTTGTAAGCGTTAAACGATATAAAGAATTAATGAGTGCATTAAATGACCTAAAATACAACGCATCACATTTACGACAGATAATTGCCGATTTAAAACAAAACAGAGACACAGGAACTGGACAATTATCAGAAACCGCAGACGCCCTTTCAAGTCTTGAAGACAATATAGAAAAAGTAAATGCGAGTATTAATGCTTGAATTTTTTTAACGTTTCTTGTTTGTAATTCTATTAAATTTTGATTTAAATTAGAGCAGTGTATATAATTAGTAAATCTTATTCTTTTTTGCCACCCAACCAGAAGAACATATTTAAGTATTTGGGTCGAATCATACATGTGGAATCAATATATAGAGAATTAACTGAAACTGAAAAACAATCAAGAGATTTGATTTGTCTACCACTAGATAACTTAGATACAATTGAAGAATTTGAATCACTTGTTAAGGAATTAAGTCCTTATGTGGGCATGTTTAAAGTTGGTATGGCATCATATACGCGTTTTGGTCCTAAAGCAATAGAGATTATTCGAAAATATGATTCTGAAGTCTTTTTAGATCTTAAATATTATGATATACCAAACACGCTAAATGATGTTTCACGAGCAGCAGCAGAATTAGGTGTCTATATGTTTAATGTACATGCATCCGGTGGCAAGAAAATGATGAGGGATACAGTTAATAGCGTAAAAGAAAAAATAGCCAAAACTGGAGGCAAAATGCCTAAACTTCTCGGCGTTACAATACTTACTAGTTTTGATGAAGCCACATATTTACAAACCGTTCAAGCAGTTAATCCCAAATTAGACGGAATAGATTTTGATAAATATATTGAAATGGCTAAAGCTGATAAAGTATTACAAAATGAATTTAAACAATTGTTGGTTGATTTTGATTTGAAAGATATAATTAAAAAACAAGTTTATAATCTTGCGCATTTAAGTGAACAAATAGGACTTGACGGGGTTGTTTGTTCTGCAGATGATCTTAAGGCAATAAAAGATACATTACCAAAATCATTTATGTATGTAACTCCAGGAATTAAAGGTCCAAATACACTCCCAGGACCAGATCAAAATATAGATCGTGTTTTTACTCCCGGGAATGCAATTGGTCAAGGTTCGACTATATTGGTTGTTGGTCGAGCAATAACCGACCCAAGAACAGAAGAACAAAGAGAAATGGGCGTTGAAATAACACCACAAATGAGAATTGATGCGGCGTATGATGTGGTGCGGGATGCTGCAGAGTATCTAGAATCTGTTAATTAATGAATTGTAATTTTAATAATAATGTGAATGTTGGTGATTAATTTGTTAAATGATGATAATATGTATGCAATGCCGGTTTTAAATCCACATGCCGATACGGATGCCGTTGCTAAATCAATAGTTGAAGCAAGGCTGGATGAAAATAATGCTGTATTTAGAAAAGGGGATTTTCAACTTAGTTCAGGAAAACGATCTCATGAATATTATGATTTTCGCTTTGCGTCTTCAGTTCCTGAAACATATAGAACAATTTTAGAACAAATGGCAAATGCTGTAGAACCATATAACCCAGATGTATTAATAACACAAGAAACTGGAGGTCTTTTATGGTCTTCACCTGCATCCTATATACTTGGTTGCTCTAATGCATATGTTCGTAAAAAACCCAAAAGTCACGGTACTGGAAAATGGATTGAAGGCGAAATTGAAGGTCGTGATTGTGTTATAATTGAAGATGTGAATACATCACTTTCAAGTATAATAAAAATTGTTGAAAAAACATTAGAATATGGGGGTATTCCTAAAACTGCCGTCGTGGTTATGGATCGGGCAGAATATATACCAGAACGATTAGATGAATTAAAAAATCAAGTTAAAGGAGTATTTCCAGATACGAATTTTAAATTAGAATGTTTAGCGAACAAAGATTCAATAATAAATGCTTTTGAACGTTATGGCGTTGTCGATAATCCTGAGGCATTAAAACCAATAGGCAGAAAAGTCGCACCCTTAAAATAACCCTACCAAAAACAATAACCTTTTTAAAGCTTTCTTGGTTAATAATCTAACAGTTCAGTTGTACCTAGTAATTATTCTAATACTATCACAACGATGACTTACCAGCCTACTAAACTAGTAGGCGATGACGTTAAGGAGACGATTTAAATGAGTTTAATAGATTTTGAAGTACCAAAAGATGTAGCAGAACAAACATATAATGCACTAGAAGCAATAACCTCTGCAGGAAATGTAAGAAAAGGCACAAACGAAGCAACAAAAGCAATTGAGCGTGGCTTAGCAAAACTAGTAGTTATTGCAGAAGACGTAAGTCCGATTGAAGTTGTAATGCACATGCCAGTATTATGCAACGAGAAAAAAGTACCAGTAATATCTGTTCCAAGCAGACAAGAACTAGGTGCAGCAGTCGGTCTTGAAGTATCAACAGCAGCAATCGCAGTTGTAGATGAAGGAAAAGGCAAAAAACAAATCGAAGACATAGTTAAAAAAATAAAAGAGCTTTCAAAGTAAGTGATTATTATGCCAATACCAGCAAAAGTTATAGCACTTATGGGGAAAACGGGCGCAAAAGGCGTTTCGCGAGTAAGATGCAAGATAATCGATGATTTTAACAGAGACAAAGTAATTGTTAGAAACGTTATGGGTCCTGTAAAATTAGGCGATATTCTTATGATACATAAAGCAGACATGGAAACTGCAGGCGCAATCAATTAAGGTGATTAAATATGAAATGTGATTTTTGTCAATCTGAAATTGGTTTAGATAACGGAATGACTGTAGTGCAAACCGACGGTTCCACAAAACGCTACTGCAGTTCTAAATGCGAGCGTAACATGAAAATAAGAAATCCTAGAAAAACTCAATGGACTGGTCTTTACAAGGATTTGAAAAAAACAAGATTAGAACTAGAGCAAAAAACAACTAAAAAGGATACAAAGAAGTGATTTTATGAGCAAAGAACACGAAAAAACACTAATTCTCATAAAACCTGACGGCGTACAGAGAGGACTTGTAGGCGACATTCTATCAAGATTTGAACACAAAGGATTAAAAGTAATCGCACTTCGAATGCTTCAAGTTACAAAAGATATGGCTGAAAACCATTATGGCGAACACAAAGAAAAACCATTTTTTGGCGGACTTATTGAATTTATAACAGCAGCACCAATAGTTGCAATTGTTGTAGAAGGAAATAATGCAATTTCAGTAATTAGAAAAATGGTTGGCGCTACAAACCCACAAGACGCAGCACCAGGAACAATAAGACATGATTTTGGTATGCATATGGGTCGAAACCTAATCCACGCATCAGATTCTACGACAAGTGCTGAAAAAGAAATAGGTCTATTTTTCGAAACGAACCAAATAATTGATTGGAAAAAAGATGTAGATTATTGGGTTTACGAATAATGGCGAAAAATTATGCAGGGATTAAAAAATAATATTGCTAACATCCTAACACTAAGCAATGCAGTTATTGGTTTAATCTCTGTATTTTTAACAATTTCTGGGAATTATACATGGGCCGCATTAATGATTTTTGTAGCCATAATATTCGATATATTAGATGGTGAAGTGGCAAGAAAGCTTAAAATTACAAGTGATCTTGGCGCAGAATTAGACTCTCTATCAGACATAATTTCCTTTGGAATTGCAAGTTCTATTTTATTGTATGTGTCTTTGTTTAATCAAAGCACGATTGGCGCATTTGTGGCCATTTTAATTGTTATCTGTGGCGTTTATCGTCTTGCAAGATTTAATGTAGTAAAAAAACAAAAAACATTCACCGGACTTCCAATACCTGCAATGGCGGCAATTGTTTCATCTTTTGTACTTACTGAAAATGTATTTTCAACAATGCAAATAACATCAATATTTGTAATCGTGGCATTATTGATGGTTTCAAAAATACCATATCCAATAATCAATAATCTTGATTCAAAAAACATACGTTTGTTTGTTGTATTAGGTCTAATATTTGCATTAGTCTTATTTTTAATAAATCCATTATATTTTATAATGGCGCCATTTATGTATTATGCAATACTTGGAATGTTTTCTATTAAGAAATAAATAGTTAAATAAAATAAAATCAAACATTAATTTTAGTCATCAACAAGTCATAATATTTTGCTTTCTCAATATGTTCTTTGTATTTTTCGTCAAGTGTATTTTTTAGAAGTGTTTTACCTTCAGTAGTTATGGAATAAGAAACATGCTTTTTTCGGTCGATTTTATCAATTGCACCTAAAGATGATAGTTTTTTTAGTGATCTTGAAAGTTGAGTCGATTCAATTTTAGCATATTCTTTAATGCGGCTAAAAATCGAAATCTCTTTAAGAAGAATAACTAAAACCTTAACATCATTTGTCGAAATCATGATTGTCTGTTCGCGGTGAATGGTTATAAATTTATGTGTAGAATCATTGATTAACTACAGCATTTTACAACTGCTTCTGTATATGTGGTGTCTGAACAGGTATAGGTTGGTGGCGGTGGACGCGAACCACTGGCAACGCATGTGGCTTTCATAACAGAACATGATTCACAACAACCATAGGATCCATAATATTGATACCCGTATTGATAGCAATCAGTTCTAGCATATCCAGACGGGCAAGAATAACTCGTGCAAAAAGCACATGCATATCCACTTGCACTTGAGGGCAAATTATTTGAAATTATTTGAGAAAAACCAAAATCTGAAATAGTTATAGGGTCTAAAGATGAAAAAATAGTGTTACATGTCATGTAATAATCAGAACAGATTGTATCTCCAACAGAACCCATAGACATTGATAAATCAATACAATTGCTCTCAGAGCCCCCAGTACTTGCTGCACTAGTTTGTACGCTTCCATCTGGAAATTTGATTGCACCAACATCGGTAAGATTATAATTATTCATACTTATGTTTTTTGTTATGTATAATTCATCCGACGTATGATATTGCCCTGTTGGTGCTGGTGCAAAAACAAAAGATATGCTGAAAATTAAAACTAAAGTAAAGATAATTGCACGTACATGATTATTTTTAATATTTACTTCTATTTTCATCTTAAAATACCACCTAAAAACATAATTATAAATAACGAAATGATGCCTAAACCCGGTGTTGAGCTGAATATACCACCAGTATTACTGTCAGATATAACATTTACCGTTATTTCGTCATACTTATTTATGGAATTATCATCAGATCCAATTGCAAGATTATATTGTCCGGGCATACCGCCAAGAACTTTTACGGTAATGGTACGTTCTTCTTTAGGGCCTAATTGAATGCTAATATTTCGTCGACCGCTGTCATATTTATGTCCGTCGAACCAAACCCAATTTTTAATATTATCAAAACTACCAAGATATAACGAAACGGATTTTGTTGCGTAGGTAGGATTTTTAACATTTACATATATAGTTTCTATAGTACTTAGTTTTACTGTTGTGGCTGTCGTTGCACGATTAAAATAGACGAATGGTTCATTGCCCGAAGAAGAACAAACGCCTTCAACACAAGAAGTACCACAATAGGTTTGAGACAAAACGCAATCACAACCTTCTTCTTGATATATGTTTATTAATCCTGTTGTAATATTTTGATTTTTAGCAAAATCTGTAGCGTTTATTGTGTATTCGTGAGTTCCATAAGCACATTCTTCTGTAGTTATATCACAAGAACCAGTTCCACCTAAAATATTGCATTGTTTGGATAAACTCGGTATTGTTATGTGTGTAGTATTACAACCAGAACCAGATAAGTCATCACAAAGTGCATTAAAAGTTATATTTTGCGGAGAAATAATATTAAAAGAAGTAGGTTGAGCTATTAAACTTGGTGGTATGGTATCTAATATTATTGTGTCTGATGTTTGATTAACATTACCAACTTTATCTTTTAATTCATAATATATGGTTTTAATACCATCTCCTGACGTCGTAGTCCAAAGTTTATTGGGTACACAAGTTTGCCAATTCGTCCAAGCCATACTTTCATTTTTATATCTGCATTCAAAAATGCCAGAACCTGCATCCGTATATCCTAAAATCAAATTTACGGACGTGATATTTGTTACTATTTGATTATTATTTATGGATATTGTTGGTGTTGGTTGGGTCATATCGCATCGCGTATATTGTGTGGTGTACCACGGACCACCTACATTCCCTTCCATATCTTTACATTCAAGTCCATAAGCAATATTATCAAATTCTGTCGCCATATAACTATGGCTTGTATTTGTAGTCCAACCAAGATCATTCCATAATCCATTATTGTATCTATATAATTTATATGGTTCTGTAGTACTCATACCACTATTAGAATCCGTACAGGACCATGCCGTCTGTATATTACAATCATTAGTCCATTCTCCAGGATCATTAAAATTGTTAAGTGTTGGTGGATTTGTATCTGCTATACTTTCAACAGTCATTCGTATATAAACACTACCGCTATCTTCACAAGCACAACATCCACCACAAGTGCTACCGCCTTTCCAGCTTATAACGCCTGTAGGCATATCTATAGTACAATAACTACCTTGTCCTTTGTTATCTCCATTAGCAGAACAATAATCAACCGAGGTTATCTCAAAATTGCCTGCTGGATTTATAACTGAGACGCCTTGAGTCAAACCATGACCGCTAAAATAACAATCCGCATGTGCTGTGCCGAGAATTTCATATTTATGAATGTCATTGGTTATATTTGTTCTCAAAGTAAACCAACCATTATTACGATAACAATTACCCGTATCGAAACAAACACAAGAATCATAAGGATTATCGGCACATGACACTGCATTGCATGTCGCACTTTGACTGCTTCGGCAAAGATTTGCCCAATAACAGTTCGTACCACATCCCGTGGAACAACGATTTACATAGCGTCCATCATTAGTATAATCATCAGGACCGAAGGTATCTGTTACACCAAAATCCTCATAATATGTTGTACCAATACTACCACCGGCACTTGTGAATGGGCGGATAGGGCCTTGATTGGCAGCATCAAACCTTACCGATACATCCCAAGCATATGTGTATACTCCTATAAAAAAGAACAAAATTACAAAACTGATTAATGATAATTGTCGTCTATTCATAATACTCATCCACCGGAAGTTCTTGAGTTTTGTTTTTAGAACGCGTGTATAACCAAATACCTATAATAAAAAACAAAAGAACAAATGAAATAATAATTAATCCTGTATTATCTTTGCCTTCTTCTGTTTCTTTAGTATCATCCATTGCATCTGATGCGATTTCTTGTTTTTTTGTTTGTGTGTCCTTTATTTCATCTACCGCAGTATTGGATACTGCATTTTTCGAATCAGTATCCTCCATCGCATCCAGCATTTCTCCAATATCTTCATCTTCAAATTCATCTATTGTTTGATTTTCCTCAATTTCTGGTATTGGTTCCGAAGTATCAATATAGCCACACACTTCTGATTTCTCAACAATGACGGCATAGGCGCAATCTCCATCACCCACACAATAGCCGTTTTTATATTTTGTTGTACCTTCGCATTTTTCTGGACATACAACACCATTGCATAGATTTGGCGGTTCTGGTGGTGTACATGCACAATCAGAAGGACACGATTCGCACGATTCTCCAATAGAGCAAACAGAATCACCACACGTGTCTATAGGTGGCTCTGTTTCAACAGGAATGGTTGTGTCTTTCATAAACCATATATCTCTATTTTCTGTAACTCTGTCTGACCGGAATAAAAACCAAAAATAATCGTTTGTGTCCTGTAAAATATATCCTGAAGCATCAGAAGCCGCATGAATTGTAATGGCGGATGGCGCAGACCAGCTGGTTCCTGTGTCTGAACTGCTGTGATATATATCATTGTTTCCATTCTGCGTGGATGTCCATATAATATGATGCTTTCCTGTAGAATCCTTAATGTGCATTGGTTCTGAGTTATCTGTTCCTAGACTTATAAGAAAAGAAGCAGACCATGTTTCTCCGTTACTGGATGATGAATAATATATGGCACCATTGCTTTCATATACTATGCCATATGTTCCAGAATATTCTGAAAGCCTTGCATTTGTTATTTTTAAAGCGTTAATTGAAAAATCAGATATGTCACTCCATGTTGCGCCATCAATAGAAGTCATATACTGCATCTTATCAACCTGTCCCTCACCGACTCCAAATACTGAGACAGTCCATGAAATCCAAAATTTTCCTGAAATGTCCTGGATTATTGATGGTTTCATCTTGTTTTCAAAACTATTTGTTATGTTTATTGGTGCAGACCAACTGCTGCCGTCATTAGATGTTACAGACCAGACTTCTTTGTTGCCTGTTGAATCTGATACATAAATAATAAAGTATTTTCCGGAGAAAACCTGCATAATTATCGGGGAAAAATCGTCCGCATCAGAAGTTGTTATTTTCGTAGATGCAGACCATGTAGACCCACCATCATTGGATGTCTGATAGAATATATCGTAATTTCCTTCTCTATCTGATGCATATACTGCATAAATCGTGCCTTCTGAATCAATTATTGCCGAAGGTGTCATATCATTATTTGTGTTGTTTGTAATTATTGAAGGTATAATTGCATGGGTTGTTACAGTTATGTTAAAAAAACAGATGATTGTAATTATGAGTAGTATTATTTTTTTCATTAAATATTTCACCGTATATTTTTATTTTATATTACGATTAATTAATATGATGCTAAAAAACAATATGTATATTATTTGCACAATACCTAAACCCGGTGTTGAGCTAAATATACCACCAGTATTACTGTCAGATATAACATTTA
>WSZW01000105.1 GCA_013139905.1 archaeon | reverse complement strand
CTATTTTAGAAGATGCAGATATTGGATCTATGGATGCAATTGTTGCTGTAACGCAGGATGATAAAACTAATCTTATGATTTGCGAGATTGCAAAAAGCAGGAATGTTGTAAAAATTGTTGCGCGTATTAATAATCCGGGGAATGAAGAATTATTTGTAAAGCTTGGTATTTCTATGATTGTGCCTGTGACTGAGTTAGCGGTTACTTCAATTAAAAATGCACTTATTTCTTCCGGGGAGCGTATTTTAGCAGAAATATCTGACGGGAAAGCGCAAGTGTTTGAAGTAGTTATAAATGAAAATAGTAATTATGTCGGAGCATATGCTCGTAAAATAAAGGGCGGCGTTATTGGTGCATTATATCGCAATGGTACTGTTTTGATTTGTGATATGAATACTAAAATACAAGCTGGCGATGTTATTACTATAATTGCCAGAACCGAAGATTTACCAAAAATAATTAAAGCTGCAAAAGGGGACTGATTTGAAAAATATTTTGGCGTATCTTGGGCTTTTGCTTGAAATTTTTGCTTTGTTTTTGCTTTTGCCTATTTTTGTTGCGCTTTATTATCATGAGTCATTATATCCGTATTTAATTGCATCTATTTTTTCGCTTTTGTTGGGACTTTATTTTGACAAAACTAATAAACAAGAACCTTTGCGGATTAATGAGGCATTGACACTTACTGCAATTTCATTTATGATTGTGTCTTTGATAGGTATGATACCGTATCTTTTTTATTTTTCAAATTATGGGTTTGATGCAATTATAAATTCATTTTTTGAATCTGTATCGGGATTTACTACAACGGGGTTGAGTGTTTTTTCAAGTGTTGAATTGTTGCCGAAAAGTCTTTTATTTTTTCGTGCGGAGACCCAATGGCTAGGCGGGATTGGAATAATTATTGTGTTTCTTGCAATTTTATCCGAGCTTAAAACATCTGCCATGCCAATATATCGTGCGCAAGGATACACAACACATATCGGAATTACGATTAAAGATACGGCAAGAAAGATGATCAAAATATATGGCGTTTATACGCTTATAGGGGTTTTGCTTTTAGTAATCGCCGGATTGTCGTTTTTTGAATCATTGAATTTGGCGTTTTGTTCAATATCTACGGGCGGTTTTTTGGGTGTTGATTTTATGTATTCTAATCCGTTGATTTTAGGCATAATATCTATGCTTATGATTTTGGGTGCTACTTCATTTTTTGTTCATGATAAAATGTTTAAGGGAAAAATAATGTATTTTTTTAAGAATGTAGAAGTTCGTGCTCTTTTTTTATTTACTTTTTTATTTTCTGCAATTGGTTTTTTTATTTATCCTAATATTCGTTTTGTTTTTTTTGAAATGTTGTCTGCAATTACAACGACCGGGTATAGTACGCATAATTTGTCAGTAATTCCTTTTGGTTTTGTTGGTTTGATTATTCTTTTGATGATTGTTGGCGGTTCTAGTGCGTCTACATCCGGCGGGTTAAAGCTTTCAAGAATATTTATTGTTTTTAAGTCAATTCCGTGGCTTATAAAACGAATGATTAGTCCTAAAAATGCTATTATTCCATTAAAATTAGAAGGGGAACCTATTGATGATGATGTTTTAATTACGACGGGTATTTTTGTTATGACTTATTTAATAGTTCTTGTTGTATCTGCGGCAGTTTTTATTTTTTTAGGGTTTGGATTAATTGATTCTTTGTTTCAGATTGCATCTGCTTTGGGTACGGTGGGTTTTTCAACGGTAAATATTGGCGCTTTGCCTGTAATTGCAAAATCGGTGCTTATTGTTTGTATGTTTTTGGGGCGGCTTGAAATTTTTCCAATTTTAATATTTTTAAATAATTTAGTTAAAAGGGCGTGAATTAAATGATAAAACTTAAAGCAACTTTTTTGGATTTTGAGATGGGGATTCCAATTGTCATGATGCACGTGGAAGATGCGCGTGATGTGGGTGTGTTTCCGGGGGATCGAGTTTTGATTAGATATAATTCTAAGGCAGAAAAAATAGCTTTTGTTGAAACTACAACTCAATTGGTGAAAGAAGGACAAATAGGAATTCGAAGAGAAGCAAAAGAGAAATATGGAGTAATTAAAGGAACTATACTTTTTGTAAGTCCTGTGATGAAACCAAGATCCGTTGAATTTATTAAAAAGAAACTTGACGGCATAGAGCTTAAAGATAGTGAGATTAATGAAATAATTCATGATGTTGCTACTAACAGGCTTACGGATATCGAACTTGGTGCTTTTGTGTCCGGGGTTTATACTAGAGGATTTAATGATAAGGAAGTTTTGGCTGTAACTCGCGCTATGGTTTATGAAGGGGATAGTTTAAAATGGAACAAGAAATATGTTGTTGATAAACATAGTATTGGCGGCGTTCCCGGTAATAGGGTAACACCGATTGTTGTTGCTATTGTGGCTGCCGCAGGTCTTACAATTCCAAAGACGTCATCCAGAGCGATTACAAGTCCTGCCGGAACAGCAGATACGATGGAAGTGTTTTGTAATGTTTCTTTTTCGGTGGATGAAATAAAACAAATTGTAAATAAGACAAATGGATGTCTTGTGTGGGGTGGTGCTCTTGATTTGGCACCTGCAGATGATAAGCTTATCCGTGCAGAATATCCTTTGTCTTTGGATCCTGAAGGACAGGTTTTGGCATCTGTTATGTCTAAGAAAAAATCAGTCGGTTCTAAATATGTTGTAATTGATTTACCGTTTGGCGATGGCGCGAAAGTAAAAAGTTTTGAAGATGCAAAGCGTCTTGCGATAAAATTTAAGAAATTAGGTGCGAGTCTTGAGATGCATATTGAATGTACACTCACTAAAGGTGATCAGCCAATAGGTAATGGTGTTGGTCCTGTTTTAGAGGCAATAGATATTATGGAAGTTTTGTTTGGCCGGGGACCGATAGATCTTTTTGAAAAATCAGTTGAACTTGCAGGGGTTATACTTTCTATGACCGGTAAAGGAAATGAAAAAACTGCTAAAGAGCTTATTGATTCTGGAGCTGCGCTTGAAAAATTTAAGCAAATTGTAGTTGCTCAAGGCGGGACTGCTGATAAAGATTTGGATAAACTTCTTTCTAAAAAGAAAATATCTGTTTATGCGAAAAAAACAGGGACGGTTCTTTCGGTAAACAATAAGGTGATAGCTGATATTGCAAAACGAGCAGGTGCTCCAAAAGATATTGGAGCCGGGGTTTATGTGTATGTAAAGCGATGGCAAACGATAAAGAAAGGAGATAAGCTTTTAGATATTTATTCGAGCAAAGAGTATAAAATAAAATCAGTAGAAGAGCTTTTGAGTGAATTTGAGTCGTGTGTTATTGGATCTGATAAAGATATGACTGTTGAAGTTGTATAATTGAGGAATATGCTATGAAAAAAACATTACTTGTTGTACTTGACGGGTGGGGTATTGGAAAAGAAGAAAAAGGAAATGCTATAATTCACGCATCTCCTAAAAATTTCAATGATTTTTTGAAATATCCAAATACTAAGCTTTTGGCCAGCGGTCAATCTGTCGGACTTCCGTCTAGGCAAATCGGTGGTTCGGAAGTGGGGCATCTTCATTTAGGATCCGGCAGAGTTGTTTTGCAAGAGCTTATGTTGATTAATAAAAGTATTGAATCCGGTGTTTTTTCAAAGAAAAAAGAAATATTGTCTGCTTTTGCAAATGTTCGAAAGAAAAAAACTAATTTGCATGTGATGGGGCTTTTATCTGACGGCGGGGTTCACAGCCATATAAATCATTTGTTTTCTTTGCTTGAAATGGCGAAAAAAAATAAAGTTTCTCAAGTTTATATTCATGTATTTTTGGATGGACGGGATGTTCCACCAAAATCGGCAGAGAAATATCTTAAATTACTTAAACGTAAAACTGATTTTTTAGGTATTGGCAAAGTTGCAACCATTAGCGGCAGGTATTATGCGATGGATAGGGATAATAGGTGGCAGCGCATAAAAAAAGTTTATGAGTCTATGGTTTTAGGATATTCTAAGTCTTATGATGATGAGTTTTCTTTGCTTTTAGATGCCTATTCTCGCGGGGAGAATGATGAGTTTGTAATGCCTGGGCGGATTACCGGTGCGCCTTTAATTTGCGATGGTGATTCTTTATTATTTTTTAATTTCAGGTCTGACAGGTCAAGGCAAATTACTCAGATGTTTGTTGATTCTAAGTTTGATAAATTTTCTTTATCAGTAAAACCGAAAGTATTTTTTGTTGCTTTGACTAATTATGATGCTAATTTGAATTTGAATGTTGTTATGAAACCTACGATTCCGGCACATATATTTCCTGAAATTATTTCGTCATTAGGATTAAAGCAGCTTCGGATTGCAGAAACTGAAAAATACGCGCATGTTACTTATTTTTTTAATGCCGGTCGTAATGGGGTATTTTCAGGTGAGAATCGGATACTTGTTCCATCTCCCAGAGTTTCTACGTATGATTTGAAACCTCATATGAGTGCTTTTGGTGTTATGAAAAAAACTTGTTTGGCTATGAAAAAATCTTGTGATGATTTTATACTTGTTAATTTTGCAAATGCGGATATGGTGGGACATACCGGCAATTTTGATGCAACTGTTAATGCGGTATCATATGTAGATAAATGTTTGGGGCAGGTGGTTGATTCTGCAATTTTTAATGAGTATTTGCCGATAATTACGGCGGATCATGGTAATGCGGAAGTTATGATGCAAAAAGATGGTAGTGCGCATACGGCGCATACGCTTAATAAAGTGCCTTTTATTGTTGTTAATGAGTCTAGAATAAGATTAAAAGCCGGCGCGCTTTTTAATGTCGCGCCAACGTTATTAAAATCTATGAATATTTCCAAATCAAAAGAAATGGATTATTCTTTGTTTTAGTTTTTATTTTGTTGTTAATTAGTCGCAGATTGCTGTTCCACCAGCGCATGATGGACAGTCTACTTCAGTTTCCGGAGCCACACCAATACATTTACTTGTTTTACAAATACCACAACTGGCTGTATCTGTATTGTCTCCAGCAATTCCGCCGACTTTGGCGATGTTTCCTGAAGTCATTGTAATTAATGCTAGTGCTACAACGATTAATACTACTATACTTATAACTAGTGTTAATGCTGCACCCATACCTTTTTTGTCTGTCATAATTATATCACCATTAAAGTTTTTGAATTATAATTTGTAATTGTTTGTTTTTGAAAGTCGCTTGCATCTATGTTGTCTGTAGTATCTTTTATATCATCAAATGCGTCTTTTGTTATATCTTTTGCGTTATCGTCAAGATTATCTAGGTTGTTTGATGTCATATTAACTATTGTAAGTGCTAAAATAATTAAAACAACAATTGTTATTATTATTGTGATTGATGTAGTCATGCCTTTTTTCATAAATATTACTTCGTTTTTTGTTAGTTAATTTTGTTATGGTTTTTTTTGTTTATATATGTTTTTTTGTGTATTAGTTAAAAATGATATATATTTTGTGTGATTTATAGTTTGTTTAATGTTGTAGGTTTTTAAGGGATTATCAGAATATATTGTTAGAATCTGAATGTTTATTTTTGTTTTTAGGAAAATAAGAACTAGAACTAATTTCGTCGCCGGTATCTTCTGTTAAGTCTGTTAGTTTATCGCCAATATCATCAAATCCGGATTGTAAGTCATCATTGCTTTGATACAATCGGTCTGAACTAATAGATATGACAATGGCTGCTACTATTACAAGAACTACTATGGTTATTATCAACGTTATTGGCATGGTCATTGCTTTTTTCATAAGGCATCTGTTATTATTGTTTTTTTCGGGTTTATATAGTTTTATGATGTTGGTTTTTGAATTTGTGTTTTTTGATCTTTTTGTTTCGTGAATATGTGTTTATATGTATGTTTGTAATGAATTGATGTTTTGTTGAGTTTTATGTTATGGACAGGAAATCCAATAATTGTTTCTTGTTGGATTGCTACAAGCACTACAGGATTTACCGGTGCATGTTTTTGGTGATAGGGCGGTGCCGCATGAATATGTATAGGTGCATTTATTATAACAATCATTTAAACAGGTTAACGTTTGATAACTTACTGAATCGTCTGGGGCGTATCCATTGCAATCATTAATACTATTAAATGAAACATCAGTTGTTTTATCTAAAGATACCAAACC
>WSZW01000096.1 GCA_013139905.1 archaeon | reverse complement strand
TAAAATAATTATCCTCGCAATTTGTAAAAAATATGCAATTATATAAAAAACCCAACATCTAGAATTAATAATTCCAAAAAACAAATACAAAATCTTTATTAGGTTCTAATAATATACTATATTATGTTCGGTTTTATTTTAGCATTCATAGCTGCCGTCTCAAAAGCGACAACCGATCTTTTTGCAAAAAAAGGATTTGAAAAAACAGATGAGTACGTAATTGTTTTCGCACTTAGGTTTTTCTCGCTTCCATTCTTGTTACTAACGTTACCATTCATCAAAATACCAACACTAGATAGCACATTTTATCTGGCAGCAATTTTAAGCACACTATTAAACATAGGAACAACAATACTTTATTTTAAGGCAATAAAGATTTCCCCATTATCACTCACAATACCATTTCTTTCATTCTCCCCCGTATTTTTGCTCATACCTTCATTTTTTATTCTAGGTGAATTTCCAGGAATCTACGGTCTATTAGGAATATTTGTAATTGTTTTTGGCGCCTATATGCTAAACGCAAAAAAAGCAAAAGACGGATTGTTAGCACCCATCAAAGCCCTAATGAATGAAAAAGGAAGCAGATATATGTTAGCCGTTACTTTTCTATACAGTTTAACAACAACACTCGACAAAATCGCAATAAATCATTCAAGTCCTATGTTTTATGCTTTCGTATTTAATCTATTTTTGACAATCGCGTTATTTCCCGTAATGTTAAAATTTTCAAACAATCACATACACGACATAAAACTACATAAAAACGCACTGTTACCAATCGGTTTTTTCGCAGCATTAGCATCAATTGCACAATTTCTAGCGATTTCTATGATTCTTGTAGTGTATGTAAGCGCAATTAAAAGAACAGCATCATTATTTAGCATCGCATACGGAAAATATTTTTTCAAAGAAGACAATATAAAAGAGCGCCTCTTAGGCGCAATTGTAATGATTATGGGTGTGTTGGCAATAACATTATTGTAACCATAATCAATCATACTTAACCAACGGATAAGCAACAATTGTTCCAAAAACAATCAATACGCCATTAAAAAGAAACAACGTATTTATCCCAAAATATTGCACAACAAAACCACTTACAAGAAAGCTTAAAAACGCACCAATTTTTGCAATAGAAATATACGCGCCAATAACACTTCCTTCAATTTTATGTTTTTCTCCAATATCAGACATTAACGTCCATGCCGACACATTCCACATACTGTTTCCAAGCCCGCCAAAAAACAATAATAAAAGAATCATAAAATAAGAATTTGCGCCATAAACAAGCGCCATAAAAAGACCGGATATAAATGTCCCTGCAAGAACCACACGATATGACTTTTTATTCGCTAATTTACCAAAAACAAATTGTAATATGTGTGTTGAACCAAAAACCAAAAACGCATAGCCTACATATGCATAACTAAGATTCAGTTTTTCTACAATTAAAATCGGTAAAAATATAGTAAATGCCGGAAACGTTGCATGCATAACCATTCCAAGAATCGCCATGCCTTTAAGTTGCCGATAAGATAAAAATTGTTTTATCTCACCAACCAAATCAAATTCTTTTTTTGTTATTTTTATTTTATCGTTTTTCTGTTTCGGTATAAATAAAAACAGCATCATAAGAATCAAACTTGCAGCAAAAAAAGGCGCGCGAATAAATATGTAATCCGCAAGAAGCCCACCTGCAACAGGACCCAAAATTCGTCCAATATATTCTACACTAAGACTAACACCCGCATAAGTGCCTCTTGTTTTATTGTTAAGTGTATCTTCTACTTTTGCAAGAACCGCCATCATAACCGTTGTCGCAGCAACAGCATCCAATATTCTGGCAACAACAATCATAACTCCGTTAACGGCATATGCATAAATCATAAATGCTATAATTTCAACAGCAATTCCCGCTAAAATGACTTTTCTTCGACCAATATCATCCGAAAGTTTTCCAATGATTGGAGCACTAAAAATGATTGCAAGCGGCATAACAGAAAACAAAAGACTTAACTGAATATTGTCAAATCCAAGGCTTTTAATATATGGCGCAAGAATTGGCGTAATCATCATAATTGCAAAAACAAAAACCGTATTAAGTCCCGTCGCCTTCACATATTCATTTACATGCATAGTTGTTTATTGACATTGCCGAGAATATAAAGATTGTTTTTTAGTTACTTAAACATTTTCACAAGAATTACATATTGACCTCGAAACTAAAGTTTCGAGTGTCAAGAACCTTGCTCGAACGAATGTATCCGTTTGTTTTGATCAAACTTTTTAGGACTCAAAAATACACCAATAGATCCAATACAAAAAGTCCGAAAAAAAAGGAAATATTTAATTTAAAAATTGAAAAAGAAATAAGAATTGGTAATTTTGTTTTTGATCAAACTTTTTAGTGCAGAACCAATAAACCAATGGGCTTGATACCACAAGCACGTTAAAAAAGTTTGTGGTGCAGGGGAAGGGATTTGAACCCTCGAACTCCTACGAGACCGGGTCCTAAGCCCGGCGCCTTTGACCAACTGGGCGACCCCTGCACATAAATTCATATGTTAGTCAAAGAATATAACATAATCTTAGTCACAAATTATAAAAAAGGATGGGTCGCTTTCTTAAATTCAAAAATTATCATATGTGGTGAATTTATATTTTTTTGGTGGTAATTACTGTTATGTCGTCTCAAGAAGAAATAAGTGAATTATTAGATAAAATATCAGATTATGAATTAAGAGATATGGATTGTCTTTTATACTATAAAGATATAAAAAGACGTATAGGTGGCGGTTTTGCAATAATGTCCGGAGTTGAAACGTATGTAGTACTTTCAGAGACAAAAGACCCTCTAGAATTAACATCTGACCAAATATATGATGTTGCAAAACAAATAATAGTTCCTGAAAATCATCAAATAACTAAAATACATGAAGAAATAACGGATCGCGTAGGTCTTGAAAATACATATTATCTTGCAAAAACAGAAGTTTTTAAACGATATAAAGAAATTAAAAATGAAAATAATGTCGATATGTCTCTTTTGGCGATAGAATGTGTCGATCGTATTGATAGCCGTATTATACCTCTAATCACAGATAATCGTTATATGGGTATTGAAGATTTCGAATTATATAAGTTAAGATTAATTATAGATCAAATTGATAGAATGGATGAATTCTTAAAACGTGCAAAAAAATATTAATTTCTTACTTTTTATACGAGAAAATCCCTTTCTGTTTTGTCGAATCCAACAATCTTTGTGTTGTAGACCA
>WSZW01000127.1 GCA_013139905.1 archaeon | reverse complement strand
TATGAAGACACAGTAATCCAAATAGAAATGTTTGGCGACCAAATAGAAACAATAAAAGAAATAGACCCCGTATCAAACAAAAAAATAAAAGAACTAAAAAATCTACTGATATTCCCCGCAAAACATTTCGTAATGCCCGAAGAAAAAACAACAAACGCAATTGAGTCAATAAAAAAAGAACTAAAAGAAACACTAAAAACACTCATAAAACAAAACAAATTAGTAGAAGCACAAAGGCTAGAACAACGAACAAACTACGACATAGAAATGCTAAACGAAATAGGCCATTGCCAGGGAATCGAAAACTACTCAAGGCATTTTGAAGGAAGAAAAAAAGGCACTCCTCCATCAACATTAATTGATTTTTTCGGTGAAGATTTCCTGATTGTTCTTGACGAATCCCACGTAACATTGCCCCAATTGCATGGAATGTATAAAGGAGACTATTCACGAAAAAAAAACCTGATAGACCATGGATTCAGACTCCCATCCGCTTACGACAATCGACCCCTTAAATTCAATGAATTCGAAAAACACATAAAAAACATAATCTACGTTTCAGCAACACCAAAAGAATACGAAAAAGAAGAATCAACAAATATAGCAGAGCAAATAGTAAGACCAACAGGACTACTGGACCCAAAAATAATAATAAGAAAAGCAAAAGGCCAAGTAGCAGATGTTACCGAAGAAATAAAAGCCCAGGCAAAAAAAGGACTAAGAACTTTAGTAACAACGCTTACCAAAAAACAATCCGAAGACTTAACCGATTACTTAACAGAAAAAAACATTAAAGTCAGATACCTGCATTCCGACATAGACACGCTTGAAAGAACAGACATAATAAGAGACCTAAGACTAGGCGAATTCGACTGTCTGGTCGGCGTAAACCTCTTAAGAGAAGGACTCGACATGCCCGAAGTATCATTAGTTGCAATCTTAGACGCAGACAAAGAGGGATTTTTAAGAAACACAACATCACTTATACAAACAATGGGCAGAGCTTCTAGAAATGCAAAAGGTCGGGCAATATTATACGCGGATAAAATGACAAAATCAATAGACGAAGCCGTGTTTGAAACAAAGAGAAGAAGAAAAATACAAGAACAATACAACCAAAAACACAATATAACGCCAAAAACAATTACAAAAACCATCCATGAAAGAATAACAACCGATGAAGAAAAAACAATGGACTATTCAAATATCCCTAAAAAAGAATTGGAATTCGTAGTACAGGAACTAGAATCCCAGATGAATCTTGCCGCAGAAGAACTGGAATTCGAAAAAGCAGCAAAACTAAGAGACCAAATAAAAGAGCTAAAAGAAAAAATGTAGCTACCAGCCGTAATGTTTCGCTTTAGAATACTTAAGCGTCATCAAAGCCAAAAACACATCTTTCTTAATCATGTGCCGTTTTTTACCAACAAGATTTAGCATAACCGTACTGGAATTTGCAAATCTGCTCGTAAACTGTTCAGGCAAAAGCTCAGCCAAATCTTCCATTTCTTTTACCTTTAATTTGTAAAATGCATTTTTGCCTTTTACCAGTTTGTCATAATTAGGAAATTCATTTTTACACATCTTACGATACGACAAAAGTTTTTTAGTAGAAACATCATCTTTTTCAATAGCTTTTCTAGCCACAAGAGCCGCAAATCGACCCGACGTAATTGCAAGTTGCGTTCCACCCTCGAACATAGGCGAAGTAAATCCGGCAGCATCTCCAACAAACATAAGCGAATCATCAACAATTTTTGCAACAGGACCCGTGGTAGGAATTAATCCACCAAAAGTCTTTACCACCTTTTTTTTAGGAATCGTAAGATAATCTAAAAATCGGTCTAAATTCTGCATAGCCTTAGCGCCGGTAACCTTTGATACCAAACCAATGTTTGCCATACCATCTTCTTTAGGAATAACCCAACAATATCCAAAAGGCGCGTATTTGGGTAAAATGTAAAAATCAAGATAATTATCCCATTCAATATTTTCAACCAAATACTGAACACCAAGAACTGTTTTTGAACTTTTATTTATTCCAAGTTTGCCCGATGAAAACGAATTAGCACCACTGGCATCAATCACAATTTTCGCAAAAAATTTAGACCCTAATGACGTAATTTCATATCCGCCGTCAACCTTTTCAATATTACTAACTTTACTCGCAGTTCTAATCATAGCGCCGTTTCCTTTCGCGGTTTTTGCCATCCACTGCTCGAACTTATCTTTTTTAAGAACAAAACCCGGCTCCTCTAAAATAACCCGTTTACCATTTGGAAACGTGATTCTAACCCCGCGCACTTTTTTAGATATTACCGATGACGGAAGTCGAAGTTTATCGCGCCTGGAAGAAAGCTCAGAAAAGCATTCCCCACAATGTATAGGAACACCAATTTGCTTGTGATCTTCTAAAATCAAAACCTTAAGCCCTAATTTTGAAGCTTCATTTGCGCAAGAAAGCCCACCGGGACCTCCTCCAATAATAACTAAATCATATTCTTGAACCATACTTACTTTTTCTCCCAAATATTTTTATAGTTTTGTTATTTTCAATTCATTTTCTATCGGCATCATACTATAGCGAGCATTATAAACCCGTAATAAAAATTACATAAAATGAATGAAAATAACGCGGTATTAAATATGGATGATATTCAATGCAAAATCTACACACTACGCAGTGTTCAGATTATGTTTGATGACGATTTAGCAATGCTCTATTGTGTAGAAACTAAAATTTTAAATCAAGCAGTTAAACGAAACATTGATAGATTCCCTAAGGAATTCATGTTTCAGCTCACAGAAAATGAAATAAATATCTTGAGGTCACAAATTGTGACTTCAAGTTGGGGCGGTAGACGAAGTAACCCATACGCCTTTACAGAACAAGGAGTGGCAATGCTTTCGGCAATTCTTAGAAGTGAGACTGCGATAAAAATGAGTATCAAGATAATCAAAGCTTTTGTTACAATGCGCCACTTAATTGCTACAAATGCACAAATATTTCAACAACTTGATATACTTGAAATAAAGCAACTTGAAACTACTCAAAAAATTGACCACGTGTTAACTGCCATGGAAAACAAAGAAATCCACCCAAAACAAGGAATATTTTTTGACGGTCAGATTTTTGATGCGTATAAATTTATTGCAGATCTTATCCGAAGTGCAAAAGAATCAATTGTGTTAATTGATAATTTTATTGATGATTCTGTTTTAACATTATTTTCTAAAAGAAAAGATAATGTTGGCGTTACAATTTACACAAAGAATATTTCAAAACAACTAACATTAGATGTAAAAAAGTATAATGAACAATACCCAATAATTAAAATAATAGAATTTGAAAAATCCCATGACAGATTCCTCATTATTGACCATCGCGAAGTCTATCATATTGGTGCATCACTAAAAGACTTAGGAAAAAAATGGTTTGCGTTTTCAAAGTTTGATAAAGATGTATTGAAGTTGTTGGAGAAATTAGATTAATACATAGGATACATCCTATATTTCAACAACATCTCACAGTATGCGCATTTAATTATCCTGATTTCACAAAATTCGCTATCAATACCCATATTTTAATCACACATTTCTATCGGCACACAACATATCGCATCTTTAAAAAGCTAATTTTCAAACTATAAAGTTATGACAAAAAATACCACTAATATATCTCAAGATAAAATAATAATCAAAGGGGCAAGAGAGCACAATCTAAAAAACATAGACGTTGAAATACCCAGAAACAAATTAACAGTTATAACCGGACTTTCGGGTTCTGGAAAATCAACATTGGCATTTGATACTCTTTATGCCGAAGGACAAAGAAGATACGTTGAATCCCTATCAGCATACGCCAGACAATTCTTAGGCTTAATGAATAAACCGGACGTTGACGCCATCGAAGGACTATCCCCGGCAATTTCAATAGAACAAAAAACAACATCCAAAAACCCAAGATCAACGGTAGGAACCGTAACAGAAATACACGATTATTTACGGCTTTTATTCGCGAGAATAGGACACCCTCATTGCCCTGAATGCGGCGATAAAATAAAGCCGCAAAGCATAGAAGAAATGGTTTCAAAAATAAAAGAAATAAAAATCGGCACAAAAATACAAATCTTAGCTCCAATAATTCGAAAGAAAAAGGGCACATATAATACAATGGTCGAAAATTTTGCAAAAAAAGGATACGTGAAGGTAAGAATTGATGGCATAATTCAAAGCACAGACGAACCCTTTGAACTAGACAAACAAATAAAGCATAACATAGATTTAATAATTGACAGAATTGAAATCTCCAAAGAAGAAACACCAAGAATAACACAAGCACTAGAACTCGCAATAAAAGAAGCAAAAGGTTTAGTTCTAATACTTTACGACAACCAAGAAATGCTTTTAAGCAAAAATTTCGCATGCCCTAAATGTGGCATAAATTTGCCGGAATTTACCCCGAGAATGTTTTCATTTAACAGTCCATTTGGCGCATGCCAGGATTGCCAGGGTCTAGGGATAAGAATGGATTTTGACCCAAACATGGTAATTCCAAACAAAAAATTATCAATTGAAGATGGAGCAATAGCACCATGGTCAAGACAATTCAAAAGTTTTTATATGCAAAAATTAATTTCTTTATGTAATCATTATAACATCCCGTCAAATATTCCAATTGAAAAATTAGATGAAAAAATGTTAAACATAATTCTTTATGGTTCAAAAGGAGAGAAAATAAAAACCACATACACCCATAAATACAACGAAGGTATGTGGGAAACAAACACGCCATTTGAAGGCGTAATAAATAATTTACGAAGACTTCAATCAGAAACAACATCAGATAAAAGAAAAGAAGATTTTCAAAAATACATGCACTCTGATTTATGTACAACATGTAACGGAGACCGCCTAAAACAAGAAGTAATGGCTGTTACCATAAACAAGCTATCCATAATAGACGTATCCAAACTATCAATTGCAGAAGCAAAAATATTTTTTGAAAAAATTGTTTTAAGCAAACAAGAACAATTAATCGCCGACCTTATTTTAAAGGAAATAAACTCAAGATTAAAATTTTTAAGCGATGTCGGCCTAGACTATCTGACCTTGCTAAGATCAAGCGGAACACTTTCAGGCGGCGAAGCACAAAGAATACGCCTGGCAACGCAAATTGGCGCAAATTTAATGGGCGTAATGTACGTATTAGACGAGCCTTCAATCGGCCTTCATCAAAAAGACAACAAAAAATTAATAGACACATTAAAGCATTTAAGGGACATCGGAAACAGCGTAATTGTAGTTGAGCATGACGAAGATACGATGAAAGAAGCAGACCACATAATCGACTTAGGACCCGGAGCCGGAATCCATGGCGGTAAAGTGGTTGCTGAAGGGAAATTTAGCGACATAGCATCCAATAAAAAATCATTAACCGGAATGTATCTTTCGGGCAAAAAAACAATCCCTGTTCCAAAAGAAAGACGCATATGGACAGACTATTTAGAATTATTAAACGCAAGAGCAAACAACCTGAAAAACCTAAACGTTCGAATCCCGCTTAAAATAATGACCTGTATCACAGGCGTATCTGGTTCAGGAAAATCAACACTCATAAACGAAACACTATACAAAGCATTAATGCAAAACCTGTACGGCTCAAGAATACCCGCGGGCGCACACTACAAACTAAAATACCTAAACAAAATAGACAAAGTCATAAACATAGACCAATCCCCAATTGGGCGAACTCCAAGGTCAAACCCTGCCACTTATACAAAAGTATTTACCGACATCAGAGACATTTTTTCAGAAACAAAAGACGCAAAGCAAAAAGGATTCGGTTCTGGACGTTTCAGCTTTAATGTACCCGACGGCAGATGCGATGCATGTGATGGAGACGGCATGATAAAAATAGAAATGCATTTCCTACCGGACATTTACGTGCCGTGCGAAGTGTGCGACGGCAAAAGATATTCTTCTGAAACCCTAAGCATAAAATACAAAGAAAAATCAATTGCAGATGTCCTGGATATGACTGTAGAAGAAGCATTAGAATTTTTTAAATCAATCCCAAGAATAAAAAATAAACTAGAAACCCTAAATGATGTAGGGCTAGGATACATTAAACTCGGTCAATCATCAACAACTCTTTCGGGTGGAGAAGCCCAAAGAATAAAGCTTACAAGCGAGCTTGCCAAACGCGCCACTGGCAGAACCGTTTATCTTTTAGATGAGCCTACAACAGGACTTCATTTTGACGATGTAAACAAACTAATCGGTGTGTTAAACAGATTAACCGATGCGGGAAACACAATAATTGTAATTGAACACAATTTAGATGTCATAAAAAGCGCAGACCACATAATTGACTTAGGTCCTGCTGGCGGAGATGCTGGCGGACAAATAATTGCCGAAGGAACACCAGAACAAGTCGCAAAAAGTCCACGTTCATACACAGGACAGTTCTTAAAAAAAGTGCTTGAAAAGACGTAACTGCGTTATCCGAACTTAAAGAATATAAATATACTGAATTTCCAGTCCAATAAATTATGTAAATTTTACTCGAATTATTAAAAACAAACAATTTAAAAAACAGCACTCTTGTCCACATTCAATTTTAAAAACGCAATCAACAAAATATATTGTCTAGAACAACAATACTTATATATAAACCATCTACAAAATATAATTGTTTAAATTTGTTACTCCATTAAGGGGAGATAAAGGAACAGGAATATGTTTCCTTTGGCGTTGTGCTTGCATCGAACAAACAACGCCGCTATTTTTTAATGATAAGTTTTATTGATTTTTTATTTTATTAATTTGATTTATTTATTGTGTATCATAAAATAACATTAAATACTCATTTAAAAATATTCTAATAATATAAAATATGACTTTTTTAGTTACCTTCGGCGCCAGCAATTCGTCATATAATGAATTACATGAAATATATGATGAAACAAGAACTATGTATATGGATATTATTTCTAAAGGGGTGGTTTGGAAAGACAATAAAAAATTTGATAATAATTTATATGTTTTGCGTTATCTTATAAAAAATACCTATGGTAGTGAAAGCAAAGAAACGCTATGTAGTATATTTAAGAACTATCTTATATATCATCCAGATGTATGCGAAATAAAAGATAATAAAATAAAAAATTATCGTTCATCCACAATCAGAATGAATGATTCTGGCAATATTGATAATATCACGTATATGTCTTTAGTTAATTTTTCTGCATATTTTGCAGTATTAAAATTAAAACTTCCGGGTTTATTAGGTCAAAAAACAATAATAAAACAACAATTGCCTTTAGAGGTTTCAGATTGTTATGTGAATACCAATAATCGTATTTCAACGTATTTTATTCGAGATAAGGCAATAATGAAAATACTTAAAACAAAGTCAAAAAATCAAACAAATTGTACTGATAATCGAGATTATGTTATTAATTTTTTATCTTCAATTTTGGATGAAATAGAATTAAATATGAAAAAAAAATCGTTAAATGATATTAAATAAGATTTAGTTTTAAATATCAGAATTTATTATTAATACAAACTAAATCAATTTAAGTATTCATGACAATATAATAAGAGTGATATTATGATTAGAAAATACTATGATTTGCATATTTCAATACAAGACGAATCCGTTGCAGATATAATCAAGCGCGCAGAAAAACTAGAACTTGCTGGGATTGGATTGACTATTACCCCCGAAACTTTAGAACAAATAGATTCGCTTAAAAATGAAATAAATGCAACCGGTACAAAATTAGATGTTTTGGTAGGTGTAAGTATTCGTGCAGAAAATCCGGAAATTTTAAGAAAAAATATAGAAAAATTTCGAGAGCATGCAGATTTAATAATAGTTGAAGGTGGAGACATTTCAATAAACCGAGCTGCTTGCGAAAATCCAAAAGTAGATATTTTATCTCATCCGTCGTCAAACAGAAAAGATTCAGGAATGGATCATGTAATGGCGAAATTAGCGCACGACAACAAAGTCGCAATCGAACTTAATTTCAAAAGCGTTCTTCACTCATATTCAAAAATAAGAGTTCATATCTTATCCCACATGCAAGAAAATGTGATATTAGCAAAACATACAGGCGCAAATATAATAGTTACAAGTGGCGCTAAATCCATTTGGGATCTGCGCGCCGGCAGGGAATTATCAATCCTTGCCATCATGTGCGGTATTGATAGAGAAAAAGCAGTAATGTCTGTATCCGATACACCAATGTTGATTGCTGATAGAGTTCGAAATATAAAAAAAGACAGTCACGTAATGGCTGGAATTAAGACAAGTAAAAAGTGATATTTATGAGATTAAATCCTCAAATTCCCGTTTTAAAAGAAAAGCAAAGATACTTAGTATTTGAAATCATCTCTCAAAAAACACACAGTCTAGAAGAATTAGTTGATGCATTATGGCTTTGTGCACTTCGAATGTGGGGCGATGCAGGGGTATCAGAATTTAGTTTCTGGATACCGGCAAATCTATACAATTCTAATGGCAAACGTGGTGTTGTAAAATGCAACAATGAGTCTGTGGAAAAAGTAAGATCTATATTGGCAATGACAAAACAAATAGGACATGATAGAGTTGTATTTCATGTTGTAGGCACAACAGGTACAATAAAAAGCGCAAAAACAAAATATTTGAGTATGGAAGACAACGATTAAATCTTTTTTCTAAAATTAATCGTGTGTTCAAAAAAGCCTCAATGTTTGTATATTTCTATATTTTGGCAAAACATAAAGATCACCTAAATGTTCTGTTTTGTCAATAACATAAATTGGTATTTTATCTAATATATACGATAATGAATATCCTATAAGTTTCCTTTCATTTTCAGCAACAAGAATTATTGCGTTTTTTGAACACACTTTTTTTGAACAAAATTCGACAAACTTTTTTTTATAATTTGATTTCTTTTTTTCCTGTTCAAGATAAACCCTATTGTCTGTCCAATGTTCTGTATTTATTGAATTTACAAGAAAATCTACAAGTTTTACAATTTCGGGAATATCCTGAATTATAGCTTTTCTAATAATAATACTTTCAATTGAATTTGTATGTTGATATTTTTACACAATCAATCTCCCATAATCTATATATACAACCCACGCACAACAATTAATAATGAAAATAAATGAGGGCGTAATTGAAGGTCCCCTAGCATCCTTTGCTCTTGCTGAAGAACAAACATTATTAGCAAAACAAAGAACAATGATGGCATCCATGCGCACCGGTCTTGGATTTATAGGCGTTGGTCTTGTGGTTGTAAAATTTTGGACGGGTTTATTGTATCAATTAGTAGCCGCAATATTAATTATCATTGGTTTTACCGAAATATACGGTGCTAAAAGAAAAATGTTAAAATATGAAAAACGTTTACATAACCTAAGAAAAGCAATACGTGCAAAAGATATAGAAAAACTAAAAAAAGAATGGTTTGAATAGGTGAGTTTATAAATTATACAACATAATTTATAAAATAAGAATAAATATATTGAAAATAAATATTGTTAATTTTTAAACGGTGATTATATGAAACTATACGCTCTTGGCGGATATAACGAAGTCGGAAAAAATATGTGCGCAATAGAAGTTGGAAAAGACGTAGTCATAATTGATATGGGCGTTCACATGGACAAAATTGTCGGCATGGATGAAGAAGAAAGAAATATGCCAACAAAAGATTTGATTAAAATGGGCGCACTTCCAAACGACGTATTATTAAAAGGTAAAAATGTTGTCGCAATCGTACTTACACACGGTCATTTAGACCACATTGCAGCTATTCCAAGATTAGCAGAAAAATATAATTGTCCTATAATTGGAACACCATATACATTAGAAATTCTAAAAAATATATTGGCTGACGAAAAAAAACCTCAACTTGTAAAAAATCTATATCTTTTAAGTGCTGGAGAAAAAGCAACAGTAGCTCATAATTTAGACGTTGAATTTATCCACATGACGCACAGTATACCCGATGCTGTAATGATTGCATTACACACAAAAGACGGAATTGTAGTCCATACCGGAGATTATAAATTAGATAATAATCCAACAATTGGCAACGCTCCGGATTACAAAAGACTAAAAAAACTTGGTAAATTGGGTGTAAAACTTCTTTTATCTGAATGCGTAAGAGTTCAGGATTCAGCAAGAACCGAGCCGGAATATGTGGCAAAAGTAATGGTTGAAGATGCACTAGATAGGGCATATGCAGACCATTCAGCAGTTGCAATAACTACATTCGCATCACACATAGCAAGAATTAGATCCATAATAAAAGCAAATCGCGGTAGAAGAGAAATAATCATGATTGGAAGATCCTTAGAATCATACACTGCAGCAGCACAAAGAATAAAACTCATCGATTTAGAAGGAATAAAAATATATGGTCGAAGAAAATCAATCGGTTATGCTCTAAAAAACATAAAAACGAAACCAGAAAACTATCTTATAATATCAACAGGAAATCAAGGAGAACCAAACGCAGTATTATCAAGAATCGCAAGAAAAGAATTCGAATTTACATTTGACAAAGAAGACCAGGTAATATTCTCCTCCGAAGTAATACCAAATCCAGTAAATGTGGCAAACAGATATGTTCTGGAACGAGATTTAAAAGAACAAGGTGTTCGTTTAATGGAAGGCGTTCATACTTCGGGACATGCAAGACGGGAAGATCATCGTGATTTAATTAGAATGTTAACACCAAAAAACATAATACCTCATCATGGAGAAACCGAGCGTCTTGCAAGTTACGCAGCACTCGCCATGGAAGAAGGATACATACTTGGCGACACCGTAAAGATACTCTACAACGGCGCCATAATTGATATTAATTAAATATTTAAATATTGGTTTTTAATCACT
>WSZW01000134.1 GCA_013139905.1 archaeon | reverse complement strand
GCAAGTGACTTTCTACTTATACTGACCCCTCGTTTTTCAGTATCAAACATTCAACCATCTTTCCTGTAAACTCACGTCCGACATAAGCATATCCTGACCTATTAACAGGCTTTTTAGGGACAATACGTTTGTCAACATCAAATGAAAAATAAATTAAAGCGGATTCAGGCATTTAATCAAACCACCCTGAATCTACTGCAATTTTGTCCATTCGTGCAACATTATCCAGATACCTATCCTCGTCTGTTTGATATGCTTCTGGATTCTTACAATTCGATGTATGGCATTCATCACAATGCATCCATGAATTGTCTGTTCGCACTTCAATAATTGTTCCACATCTTCGACATGGTTTTTCTAAAAACTTTAATGTCATAACTTTTTCATCTCCTTTGTCTTTCGACAATACTATATTGCACCGCATAGTATATATAATTTGCGACGCACGCAAAACAATTATAATTTTAAGAATATAGATACAGGGGTCGGTATTCGTTCATGCGCCCCCTTTTTAAGGGGGCGTTGGGCTGGCGCCCGTGACTTGAGCTAGCACCGCACATGCACTACCCAACATAAGCTAAGGAAAACACAATCCCCTGACAGTATTTCTTATCCCCATCCATCACATCAAATACAAAATGTGTTATTGAAGTTTCAAATGTCCACGAATACTCATCTGTAGCACACCACAAAGCCTGCACAGCAGATGCACCTATAAGCTCCGTTGCGTGATATGGACAATCATCACAATCACATTTATTGATAATTAATCCACGTCTATCAATATAAGCTATAGTGCATTCATACGCATCCAGTTCATCATCAATAGCCCCCCTGAATTCCATTAAATCATCCGACACAAATACAACTACTAAATTATTTTCTTTAGCAATCAGTTCCATCTCTTTTGATACTTCGTCGCCGATTTGGCAACCATGTAACACTACAGCAAATTCTATTGCATCCATCTTTTACATCACTCCTTATTATTCATGTCCCATTTCGTCATGCTCCCGGATTCATCCTGGTGTTTTTGTAGCACATGGACAATCTATGATTGGTCATGTTGCCACAAGTGACTTAATCTTTTTTTATGCATCACGTAGAATCAATTTTCTAATTCTACAATCTATTCTTTCAATAACTGTTTTCCGATTCGCACCACTCAACTCAAGTTCCCTTAACTGATACAATACATCCCTGTTGTTTTGCTTTACTATCCATTTATTTATTTTGCGTTTTTGGGGTACAAAAGAGCCAGTTTTGTCTATACCAGACCCACCACTACGCAACAAAAAAGGATTATCCGCACATAACAATTTATACCTAATTCCCTGCGCAGGTGTTAGTTCTATATTCATATTTTTTTCCCAATCAATGGTTCGAGTTCGTCAATATTAAGTATTTCTGTTTTTTTGGAAATTAATTTTATGCTGTATCCTCTATCTATTGGTGAAACTATTCCTATTAATTTCTCTCTTGGACCAACATAGAAAATATCATCCATATAATTTATTGCTTCGTGTCTGGTTCTAAAACCATCTTTGATAAGTGTATCATCCTTAAATACACCGACATTAAATGTTGTTTTTGTTTTAATTATTTCGTTTGCTTTATCTATATTTTTCTGGTGTTCAATATATTCAGGAGTATATTTATCTTCATATATTTTTCGTTTCATTATCTCACCTCATATTTCATGCATCATCTTAACCATGCTCCCTGATTCATCCGGGTGTTTTTGCTCAACCTCGCCGTTCCGCAGAACGAGTGAGGTTTGTGCAAGTGACTATTCATCTACTCTATGATTAGACTCCTCTATACCTATGTATATTTGTTTGTGTTGTCCTTCTTTACCAAGTATTATCATTGGTTTATTGCTGTGTAGTACCGATATAATAAACAAAACAAAGCGCGTTTTCCATCCTTCTGGTATATGAATTTCACAATTTTCATTTTTAATTATCATAAATCATTTCTCCTCTTTTTTTTCAAATAAATGGAACGGCACTTTTAAGGACTGCTTGTCGTTCCATCCAAACAACTCTCTTATATGCTTAGGTACAACAATAGCAACCGAATTACCGTGTTTGGTTAAGCGCCTGTCCACTGGTTCAAGTACAGTATTATTCACTGCCATAGTTAGTACAATGTGCTAATACTATTTAATACTTACTATAAAAAAGACGGGGATCAATCTCCGTCATGCTCCCGGATTCATTCGGGTGTTTTTGCTCACCTTGGCCGGCTCTGCCGTGTCAGCGCTGTGCAAGTGACTGTTAGCCAGCACCTATGCAACACTAAAAAAAGAAAAAGATCAGTTTAACTATGGAACATATCTTGGTTTTTTCCCGTCTTTGTTTCTTCTCTTTGCTTCTGCCATTGCTTCATCAAAGTAGTTTCTGCCCTTGGCTCCTTTCCGACCAATTTTCTTTGATCTCAGTGTCTTTTCATTAACGATAATCCAGTTATCGCCTTTCGATGTAACATAATATTTACCTTTCGACGTCATGATTAATCACACTACAGAATTTAATTTGTTCATACTTATATTTTTGCATCATCTTATCCATGCACCCGCATTCATGCGGGTGTTTTAGTAGCACCAGGCCGCTCTACAGAGCGAGTCTGCGTGCCACTAGTGACTGAGAGCTAGCACCGCACATACACTAGACTAAGAATGAAGGAGCTAGCCTAGCATGATCCAATACATGTTCTTTTGTTATAGATTCATTATATATATCTATCTCAAAACAATTCAAATAATGCTTTTCACATAGATATATTTCTACATCAAACAGATCCTCACCTTCTGGTTTAATTTCCACCACGAAAGCATATTCAGCTTTCTTGTTACAACCTTCTTTTTGACATTCCATCTTTTACACCTCTACTTATTATTCATGTGCCATCTTAGTCATGCCTACGGATTCATCCGGGAGTTTTAGTAGCACCAGGCCGCTCTACAGAGCGAGTCTGCGTGCCACTAGTGACTTTCTAATCCATCTGATTATGACGTTGCCTTTCTTTCAATTCCTGTTTTTTTCCTGCGTTCCAGCCCGCAACATCACCCATGTACCCCGTGACTCGAGATATTTGAGTTGCTCCGTGGTTTGAACAATTCGGACACGTAGGTTGTCCGCATATTTCACAGTTTGTTATATTCGGAACTAAATCTTTGCCGCATATTTGGTGGTTATACACTACCCATACATGAAGAGGACATTTTTTTGGGTCATCTATGTTTAATTGGTTGCCATTATTAAATTCATCTAACCAGGCATTACATCTATCTATAAACCGTTGTTTTGGTAATGCCATTGCTTCTTCATGAGTCATTGTTTTATGTGTTTGTATAGGCGCATCGTTTGGCTGGTCTGGTGTATCGATCTGTGCATACTTCTTATGCTCTGGTGCATCTATATCATCGGCAGATGTGTCTTTCGTACCAACGTTCACAACGATGTCGGCTTCAGTCCTCGAAGGCATCTGGCCATCCTCAGCCTCTTTAATGATGGTTCTTACCTTCTTCAATGTTTCATGTTCATCATCCTCTGTGATCTTATTACCACCAACGTTGAAATATGGCTTAACTGGCCATACGTTTAAGTCCACTACAACAGTTTTCATACCGTGTTCTTGGGTATACAGCCATTGGTAGTTTTCCTTTTCTGTGAATCCTGCTATTCCAAGTGCATTTACTGTATATTCTTTCTTCTCTTCTTTTGTTGGGGTCATATTATCTATCATTATTCATCCTCTAATACCAAATTCTCTAATGCATACCTTATCGCCTGTGCAACCTGCCATTTCTGGTGTCCGGTTGTTGGCAGTGGATTTACAATCACCACAAATCCTTGGCCGATATCTTCGCCGTTGTGGTAATTTGATTTCGATTCGAAGACTTTTACGGTTTTGATTATGTTTTCCATTATTCAATACCTCCAGCACCGTTCTGTTATTGTATGTTTTCCCCTGCTTTTTGGGCATTTGGTCAAACTACATGTAGTTATTTCTCGTCTCATATCGATATGATTTTCTGTAAACTCATTTGGGATTTGCAGAGTATATCGAATAATTCCTTTACATACCATGATACAACTTAATACAACTTGATATAACTTAAACGTTTCTGTTAAATAATAAAAAGGACAGTGGTTGTTATTCGCCCATGCTCCCGGATTCATCCGGGAGTTTTTGTAGCACATGGACAATCTTTGATTGTTCATGTTGCCACAAGTGACTCACACTGGCCGACCCCTGGTCGTGTCAGTGCTGTGCAAGTGACTTTAAGTAACACCACACATGGACTAATCATATATAGTATTTTTATTTTCAGTTACTCGAAACATTAGGACAAACATTGGGACAGCAACCAACGGTATTAATAATAAAAACCAACCCTCTATATTAAAAACAGAAGGCAATTCACCGACAGATGCAAAATCCATTAAAATATTAATATTAATTAATTGAAACAAAACCACCGGACCAATTACACAAACAAACATAAACGAATGTGTAATTAGTTTAATCATATCATCAAAATCTAGTAATAAAAATCCTTTTACTAATGTCCCAATTAAACTAAATATAGATAACCCCAATACCACAGCAACAACAATTCCTATAAATTCCATCTTAATCATCTCTACTTATATTTCATCTGTATTTTTAGTCATGCTCCCGCTTTCTAAGCGGGAGTTGGGCTGTATCCTGGCGGCATTGTCGCCTGGATGGCGCCCGTGACTTGAGCTAGCACCCATGCATCCTATGGCATACACCTAAATTTTTTATACATTTTTGATCCTGTCACCCACTCCCCAAAGGAATGAGATAACACTGTTATTATTGAACTTGCTTCATCCGGGGTAAAATCAGAAACCATTATTTCTTCTTCAGACGTGGTGTTTATACACAAACGTATTACATCATATGGCACATCTGGATTTTTATTTTTAACAATACCAGAACAAATTTTATTATCATTTGCATAATCAAAACAATATACAAGTTCACAATTTTCACATTTATAATGATCTTCCATATATTTTTCACCTTTTTTATTATTTTAATGCATCATCTTAGTCATGCTTC
>WSZW01000062.1 GCA_013139905.1 archaeon | reverse complement strand
CATCTTGGCGCAGGCGATGCTGTCTTTTTTGCAACTGAAAGTTTTATTCTTTTTGTAAGTGTTTTGTTTCCGCTCATAATAATTCACCGTCTTGTGATTTTTGTTTCTTTTTTTGTTGTTAATTTATCAAGTATTGTTACAAGTGTGTTTTCATCCACAGGAACGCTTAATTGACCTGATTGGTACATTTGCACCAAAAACATCTCAACTTGAAGCGCGAAATCCGGCTTCACGGTTTTAATGTTTGCAATCCTCTGCCATGCCTCAACAGACAAAATTTTTCTGGCACGCGCATCAATTTCATTTGTTGCCTGTGCCATTTGCTGTTCCGGCGAAGCTTGAGCGTTCGTGGATTCTTGTAAATATTGTTCCATCTTTCGTTTTTTTATTTCTTCTAAAGATGACATATTATCTATAATTATATTATTTTTTTGGAGCATCTTTTGATTCGACTACGCTAGATACTTCAGGTTTAGTTTCTTTTGCTTCTTTTTTTGAAACTTCTTTTGCCTCAGCTTTAGGTTTAGCTTCTTTTGATTCTTTTTTTTCTTCAGCTTTAGGTTCTTCTTTAACTGCTTCTTTAGCTTCTTTAACTACTTTTGAAACTTCTTTTTTAGCAACTTCAGGTTTAACTACTATTTTTTTAGGTGCAACAAAAATATCAGATGCAGTTTTATTTAAGAACTTTTGACCCAAAGGCGTAATTGCTCTTCCTTTTTTATTTTTTTGAACATATTTTGCAGCTTCTAGCTGTTGAAGTATTTTACGAATAATATTTCCGGATGCAGAGAAGAATTTTTCAGGTTTATAACCTCTGTTTTTCTTACCACCGTATGCTTTTTTAAGTCTGGAAACTCCCATAGGCTCTAAATAAATTCTTCTAAGGATTGCAGCCGCTCTCATGAACCACCAATCTTCATTGTATGGAACTTTGTCTTTATAATGCGCAGTCTTAACAAAAGCAGCCCATTCCGGAGCTTTTACTTCCTTAGTTTTCTTTAAACTTTCTGCTATCGTTTCTATTAATTTATTTGCGTCAACATCTAAAACAGTTACCATTAAATTACCTCTTGTATATTCGATATGTATTTCTTTAAATATTTTTATTATATTTTATTATATTTCTAATATTTCTCTAGCATTAAGCCAAGAAAAAGCAACTCATTACTTATCTGCTACAATAATCTTTTTAAAGGTTATGTATTCTAGGCACCAATTTATACTCAAAAATAACTAAAAATAACCAATAATCACAGATACAAAAACAAACCAAATTGGAATCGCAATAGACAACAAATTCGCAATATATTTCGTATCCAATTTATTCTCCTGAGCAAATACTAACGTAACCACGCTTGGCGGCAACGTCGCCCATAAAATAAATACAATTCTGGTCAACCCAACAAAACCAAAAAGTGAAGATAAACCAACCGCAATACCAAAACCAACAATTGTTTTTATAATTATTTCAACAAACGGCAATTTAATTGACTTTATTTTAGGTTCAAATTCTAAACCCAACATAAGCATAACAAGCAATAATAATCCCCCGCCAATACTTTCTAAAATATTCGAGAATAATACATTTGAAAACCCGATAACATTTAAGAATAAACCAATAACAATCGCCCAAATAATTGGGGCGCGCACCAAATCATTTAATGCACTTTTTATCTGCGTATTATTTCCACCCATACGACCGGAAATAAAATAGACAACAGTAAATAACCAAAAAGCATTTGCAATATCAAATAAAATTACATAAGATAAACCCGTAGCACCAAAAATTAAAAACATAAAAGGATATCCTATATTCCCACCCTCTAACGTCGGGAATGTAGTCACAAAAGCGCCTTTTATTTTTTTCTCCAATCCTAATATTCGCGCAAACAAAAATCCGAAAACCGTAAGCGACATAACCGTAATCAACCCAGCAATTGGAAGATAAATAAGACTTCTATCAATAACCATTTTAGAAAAAGAATCAATAATAATTGCCGGTATCACCAAATACATAAGCAATTTCCCAAAAATCTCCGAATCTTTCTTAGCCAAAATATTTTTCAGCTTAAAAAAATAACCAATAAGAAATATAACAATTAAAGGCAATATTTGTTCAACAATCATAAAATATATTCCAACTCAAGAACTTATATAGTTTGTTAAAACAAAATCAAATTATATCCTAAAACAAACCTACAAAAGCAGTAAATCCTTTAATTGCAAGCGGTCCAAAAAGCGCAAACAATATAATGGCAAGCATTAACTGACCAATCACGCCGGAAATTCTATGAGGTTTTGGAAATTTAGAACCTTTAATTACTTCTTCAGCCACAAGACCACCATCAAATGGCTTTAAAGGCATAAGATTAGCAATACCAATACCAATATTAAGCAATATTATCCAACCAAAAAGCTCGTAAATATAATTTAATGCATTCACAAAAAATTCACTGCCGGTTCCTTTAAGCTCTTCTTTTACATCAGTTAAAATATATAATTGAGTAATTCCAATATACGCATTACTTTCATTCCTAGGATCATTCACAGTTGAAAAATTATACGTTTCATTATCAATTACCAATGTTATATTTTCCCCGGGCACAACCATCGCCATACCACCAGTAAAATCAGTCAAATTATAAACAGGCACATCATTTATATTCGTAATAACTCCACTTATAGGCATATATTCACTCGCAGGATACCCCGCTTGTGTTTGCCCATATCCAACACCTGTTTGTGTTTGCACATCCTTTAATAACGGTGCCACTGCAAACGTCGTTCCAATCATAATAAGTATAAAAACACACGCAGTAATAAAATTCGCAAATGACCCCGCCGCATAAATCCTGGTCTTTTTAAGTGATGATGATTTTTCTATTTGCTTTTCATCAGGTTCAGCAAAACCTAGCGGCATTACAAGCATAAAACCATAACCCATAGCTTTAACACGTATTCCCTCAACACGACTTATTATAGCATGCGAAAATTCATGAACAACAAGAATAACAAAAATAGATATTAACCACGGAATCAAAGGCACCGAATATACAGGAAGACCGTATGATTCAGGAACATTCACAGGCAATACAAGACTAATTGGTGATTGCATATCATTGCCGCCAAACGCATTAAGCGCAACAGCAAAAGCACCCAAAAACAGAGAGAAAAATGCATATCCGGACACGCCAAAAGCAAAAGTCAATATTTTTAAGCCCGGAACAACCAAAGCAATCATACTATCGGTTGCATTAAAAAATGATAAAAGCCCGGAAAATAACGGATCAAAAACAAATGCAATTATACCCATAATAATTGTATAAGACAAAAACAAAGGCCAAATACTCTTATTTTCTTTTGCAATTTTTCGCTCATTATATAGATATTTAAGCCCCAAATAACCGAAACTAAAAACAACAGCAAAATCAGACAAACTTCTCAAACTTTTAGTATATTTTTTTGCAAATGCATCAATCATACCCAAGCCTCGCTCAGTACGTCTTAAATACATAATTCCTTCTTTTTTAAATTTTTTACGATCAACAATCCAAACAATTGCCATAAACAATAAAAGAAGTCCAAGAGATTCCCAGTTATTCATAACTGATGATTTGAAAGTCTAGGTTTATATAGATATTTTTTTAACAAACTAAAATATCCCAAAACAAAAAACAAATACATCAAACCAAAATAACCGTTAACACAAACAAAAACATTATTATTCCAATAAAAATTGCCAACGTTTTTGCAGAACCCCACAAAAATTTATACACAAAATATCCAATAAGTGCAAAAAGAAGAACAACCGTAAGTGTTTCAAAATAATTAACACTTCCTGACTGCGTTTTAAATATCGTAGCAGCTTTCACAAAAGCACTAATAACAATCATCGCAGTCTTTACCGCAGATTCAACAATAGCTACAATCGCCTCTCTAAAAGTCCCGATAATTTCCAGAATCATAAAAATCAATTAAATATCTGTGTTTATATAACTTGCCAAAGCACAAAAACAATACCCGCAAATAAAAACCATACATTCTTATTCCACGAATATATTTTAGAACCATCAAAAGGCATAATAGGCAACAAATTAAATAACGCCAAAAACACATTCACCCTAACTATTATCGACGCAATTAATGCCATAAATCCCCCTGGAAACAAAAATGAAATAAGTAAAAATAAAAGTGCAATTACAACATTAATTCCCGGGCCAACCGCAGAAATATATGCATTATCTCTAGACGTTATCTGTACTTGATGAAAACCTCGATTGGACTTAAATTGCGTATAAATCATAACAGCTCCCGGAGCTGCAAAAACAAAACCACCATTTGTAATTACTGCCAAAACAAGAGCAAAAATAAGTCCTTGCTTAAACATTTCAAATCTAGCATATGCCCCATATTTCATCGCCATAAATTTATGCGCTAATTCATGCGGAATAAAAGAAAAAGCAATTACAATCGTATAAATAACAATTATTACAGGATTTAAATTCGGATACGTAAAAATAAAACCCAAAGCTAATGTCGTTACGAATATATCCTTTAACTCTTGTTTTTCAAAATTTGGAAATTTCATTTCGCCTCAAACCCCTCATAAATAAATATAAAATAAAAATAACATCAAATAAACATTATTTTATTATCATAGCTATTTAATAGTTTTTAAATTACACATATTTATTAATACTTAAATTTACATTCAATTCTTTTTTTCAAGTATAACCCAATATTCTATTTTAGAATAATCAGACTTAACCGCATCAACAAACACCAATTTTTGTGATTCTGCTAACTTTTTAATTGTCTCAATACGACTATCAAACTCATTATTCTTTTCGACCTTAATAAGCACTTTAGAATTTTTCAAAAGCAAATTATAATTTTTTTCAATAAGTAAAAATGTATTAAATAAATCATCAGAATTACCTAAAATAAGCGTATTTGCCAAAAAATCATCCGAATCTGCTCCATTTCCAACCAAACGAATCGTTATCTTTTGTTCCTGCAAATATTCAATTTCGCCCTCATTCAAACTAGCAGCAATAACATCATCCGCATCATGAAATAAAGAAAGATTCATATTAATATCTAAAAACTGCCAATAACCAATTGGTTTTTTCAATTCTTTTTCATCAACAATAATTACATCCGTAGAAGAAATAGGAAAATCCGGATTATCGATAACCTGACTATTTACCTTAACATGATTCTCAATTATAAGCGCGCGCGCCACATCCAAACTAGCAGCACCAAAATGATTAACAATATTATCTAAAAGACTCATAACATAAATTAAACAAAGAATAATAAATAATTAAACATTAAAATTATGTATTATATCCTCAAAATTCAATGTTCACCATTCTATGAACATATGTTCACTTAAATATTAAAGCAATATACCATCAAATCTCAAACGTTTCAGTCACAATCTCGTCCGTCTCAGACACCGCCAAAACCTCAACAGAATTAATTTCTAAAAAATCGTCACCCAAATACTTCACCTCAAAAATTCCATCCCCTAAAGGCAAAACACAATTAGAACCAACAGAAGCATAATAAACAACCACATCACCAACAGCATTAGGCAAAACAATATATTCTTTTTTCAAAGACCTAAAAATAGCAGAAACTTTTGACGGAACAAATTTATCCCCATCTTTAGTATAAATAACAACAGAAATACCGGTTTCAGTCTTAAGTATCATAGTTTCAATTCGCATAAATAAATATTAGAAAAGCCTATTTATATAATAAACTCAAATCTTAAAAGACGACAAATCCGTAAATTTAGAAAGTAACCTATGATTTTTCTGATTTTCCAACGTCTTTTTTGCCACAAACTCAAGCTGAGAAATAGATTTTACCATACCCTCAAAAGCTTCCTGTGGCGTTCCATATGGGCTAAAATACTTATGAACATCACCATCGCCCCAGTTTTTAGTACACATATAATAAAGATGATCTGACGTTTGTAAATTTCTCCAAATAGACATAAGCGACGCATCCTTAGTCGCTCTAACAAAATCTCCAACACGCTCCAACTCCCTAAAAACAAAACGTTGCATATCATTTCCAAGCCAAGCCGATGGGTCGCGCTCTAAATCAGCCCAGGATATCGTATCATAAACAGAAACATCAATATTACCACGCTTCGGATATCGTTTAATAACTTCCGTCGGTGTTGCAAAATCCATATGCTCAGTTTTCAAAACTTCATACGGCAATTGCTTCAAAAAATCAAATATCCCCGTATCTTCCCATTGATGTTCTCCAAACGTCTCATAATCCATAAATAAATTAATAGTTTCCCCCGGACACTTAGACAGCCAATGCGCATATTTTTCAGCAGTAACCGGCCACCCGGAAAACCAACGCGCAGAAAAACGATAAGACATATCATCCGAAAGCTTATAATGTCTAAGAAGAATACCTAAATTAGAATCCTTGACCCCATAAACATGCTCAGGAGATCTCCAACCATCCAAAATCCATTCAATCCCCTCAGAAAGCATACCAATATAACCCATTTTTTCAACAGTCTTTGCAATCATATTATTAAATAAAAGCTCAGTATTTCGAAAAACCTTTGCATCATAACCAAAAAGACTTTTTACCGCTTCCCGATTCATACGCACCTGATCTTCAAATTCCTCGCGTTTTATCCCTTCGCCCCAAAAACTTGAAAGCGAATGATAATACGTCTCATTCAAAAATTCAACACAACCGGTTTTCGCCAATTGCTTAAAAGACTCCAATAAATCCGGCTCGTGCCGTTCAATAGTATCTAAAAAAACACCGGATAAAGAATAAGCAATCTTAAACTTTTTTTTCTGTGATTTATACAAATCAATTTGCTCCAGCATCAAATTATTTGCAGGAAAATAACATTTAGTCGCAACTTTCTTAATTACTTCCTTATTTTTTTTCTCATCAAAAAGACTATTTTCAAGCTTTTTTGCAGTATTGATATTAGAAACATTAATTAAATGCCCCGGCATAATTCTGCGCGGTTGGTGAACCTGAAAATAGAAACATACAGACGACATAAAAAATCACAAATAATTTAATTCGCCTCTAAAACAAAACGTTTAGCTTTCCAATCCGATTTTTCATACTGTAACAAAATATTATCATACAATACTTTTGTCTTTTTAGAAATTATATCCCACGAATAAATATTCTTTATTTTTTCTTTCGCATTTTTACAAAGCTCATCAGAAAATAAAACATCACCCAATATACGATTTATTCCCCAACTCAAAGATTCAGAATTATTCACCCAAACCTTAAGACCATCTTTATCATGCTCAACTATTTCAGACAAACCACCCGTATCAGAAACAATTACCGGAGTATCACAAGCCATAGCTTCCAGAGCCACAATTCCAAACGGCTCATACCTTGAAGGCACAACAACAACATCAGACAATCTATAAAGCGCATTCATAACATTATCCTCAATAAATCCGGTAAATACAATCTTTTTTGCAACACCAACATCATGTGCAATCTGCCGACATTTATCAGTCATATATCCTTTCCCTGCAATAACTAATTTAGCATCAGGATATTGTTGAAGAACCGCAGGAAATGCGCCAATTAAAATATCAAGACCTTTTTCCCAAACATGCCTGCCAACAAAAAATATAACTTTCTCATTAGGCAAAGCATAACGCGACTTTACTTCATTTAAATCAAGATCAGTTTTAAGACTATTAACATCCACACCATTTTCAATCACATCCACCTTATCCCAAGGCGTTGAAAATACAGAACAAGTAGCATTTTTCATATAATGCGAACAACAAATAGTTTTCCATGATTCAAAAACAATCCGCCCCTCCAAATCATGAATCAATTTTTGACGATCATCATAAATACCGCCGCGCCGTCCAATCTCCATAGAATGCAATGTAACTACAAGCGGTTTTCGATACATATGTTTCAAAGTAACAGCCGCAGTTGACACTAACCAATCATGAGCATGAATCAATGCAATATCTTCATGTTCATTAAGTGCTTCAGTAGCTTTATTTGTAAGAAGCGTATTCATCTGTAACGCCCAGGATGGAAAATCTTCAGCAGGGATATGATTCGCATCAAAACGATAGACTTTAACACCATCTTTTTCATCATATCCGTAATTATCATTAAAAGCACAAGTAACAACAACAGGCTCCAAACCCATCCGTACCTGAGCTTTTGCCAATTCCTCTATATGCGTTGCAAGCCCGCCAATTTTATGTGGCGGATATTCCCAGGTAAGATGCAATATTTTCATAAGAATCAATTTTTTATTTTAGTAAGACAACTACCATATTTCCATGATTCCCAATTTTTAAGAACCCAAGAATAATCACGAGCAATATCTTTTGTCCAATGTATATTCGACATATCAACCACATTTACTTTTTTTTCAGGAGGCGAATAACATTTTAATAGTTCATTTTTCATCCATCCCTCATTTACCAAAATCCGATTTGAAAGCTGACTACCCCGCCATTCAATCTGCTTTACTGCATCCGTAAATTTATTGCAAACACCCGGATTTCTCTGCTCTTGCAAAGAATAATAATTAACAACTAATGGTTTACGCAATGCTGCCTGTAAATTTATGCTTGCCGGAAACATCGACCAATCATGCGCATGCAAAAGATCTATA
>WSZW01000013.1 GCA_013139905.1 archaeon | reverse complement strand
CAAAATACCTAAAGTTCTTATCCCGTATATGGGTGGCATAACAGAAATAGGGTTAAAACACAAATAAATTGTTTTTTGTGAGGGTTACGTGACATCCTATATATTTATAAACATAAATTTCATTTAAGATAATCATGTCATACAATCTTATAATCGCGGAAAAACCGAGCGCCGCTAAAAAAATTGCAGATGCGCTTTCTAATGGTGGTGCGCAAACCACAAGAGTAGGTCAGGTTTCATACCACACACTAAAAAGAAACGGAAAAAACGTTGTTGTTGCTTGTGCTGTTGGTCATTTATATGGCGTTACAGCAATTTCTAAGGCATGGACATACCCAATATTTGATATTGAGTGGCTTGCAACACACAAAATTGACAAACATGCAGATTATACTAAAAAATATCTGGATGTTATTAAAAAACTCGCAAAAGGCGCTGATTCTTTTGTTATTGCAACAGACCTTGATATTGAGGGAGAAACAATCGCATATAATATACTGAAATATGCATGTAAACAAAACGATGCCAAGCGAATGAAATTTTCAACACTCACAAAAAAAGAACTTGAAAATTCATATGATAATGCATTGCCGCACATACTTTTCGGGCTTGCGGAAGCGGGTTCTACAAGACACGTTCTTGATTTTTATTTCGGTATTAATGTTTCTCGTGCGCTAACACTGGCAGTTAGGCATGCAGGAAAATACAAACTATTAACAGCCGGTCGCGTACAAGGTCCGGCGCTCAATTTTTTGGCAAAACGAGAAAAAGAAATTTCCATATTTAAACCAGTTCCTTATTTCGAACTTGAAAGTCACACAAAATATTTTATTGCTCAATACAAAAAAGGCGCATTTTCTAAAAAAGAAGATGCTCAACTAATTTTTGATAAATGCAAGGATAAAAATGGCGTTATTTTAAAAACAGAGCGTAAAAAATACAACAATAAGCCACCAACTCCATTTAACCTTACGGATTTACAGGTTGAGGCACACAAACTGTTCGGAATAAAACCTTCAGAGACACAAAAGATCTCACAAAAATTATACGAACAAGCAGCTATGAGTTATCCTAGAACAAGCTCACAAAAATTACCGGTGGCTCTTGATTTTAAAACAATACTTACAAAACTTAAAAGTAATATTACTTATGACGCGCTTGCAACAAAGGTTTTGGCAGGTTCACTTATTCCAAACGAGGGTAAAAAAACAGATGATGCGCACCCTGCAATACACCCAACAGGTGAGCGACCAAAAGACTTAACTGATAGAGAGCGAAAAATATACGATTTGATTGTAAAACGGTTCTTTGCTGTTTTCGGAACTCCTGCAGTTCGAGAATCTATGGCCATTACACTAAGTATTGTTGATGAAGAATTTATCGCTAAAGGCTCTCGTACGGTCGAAAAAAACTGGTTTGAACTATACGAACCATACGTTAGACTTGATGAGGTGTCTCTCCCAGATTTAACTGAAGGAGACAGCATAGATATCAAAAAACTCGCATTTCTCTCAAAAGAAACAAAACCGCCAAACAGATACAATCAAGCTTCAATTATACGCGAACTTGAAAAAAGAGGTCTTGGTACAAAGGCCACTCGTGCTGAAATTGTAGGCAATCTTTACAAAAGAGGATATTTGAAAGAAGACCGTATTGAAGTTACGCCTTTAGGACTTAAAGTTGTAGAAACGCTTGAAAAATACTGTCCGGAAATCATATCTGAAGAACTTACGCGCAAATTCGAAGGTGAAATGGAACAAATTGAGAAGAGCAAACTTAAAGGCAAAATCGTGCTTGATGATGCAGAAAAGGAACTTACTACAATACTTGAAAAATTCAAAAAAAATGAAGGCGATATCGGACAATCACTTCTTGATTCGGCATTCAAGGCGCAAGAAGAAGAAAATATTCTTGGAAAATGTCCTAAATGCGAAAAAGGAAACCTGCGCATGATGAAATCGCGCACAGGTTCCAGATTTGTCGGATGTACTTCATATCCGGATTGTAAAAATATTTATCCGCTTCCAAGAATGGGCAGCATACAAAAAACAGGCAATGTTTGTGAAAAATGCAACACACCATTTGTAAAAGTCATAAACAAAGGCAGAAAACCATGGTTATTGTGTATTGATCCTAAATGCCCGACAAAGGCTAATTGGGGTAAAAAACCTGCTGCGACTAAAACTGTCGCAAAAACAACTAAGAAAGTGACTAAAAAAACTACTAAAACTGTTAAAAAAACGAAAGCTACTGCAACCAAAACTAAAAAAGCAGCAGTTAAAAAATAGACAATCTAAAAATAATAGTTGTTTTTGGTTATTAAATTATATTTTTTAATCCACACCTTATTTTTTTAGAAAATAACTAAAATAAAGTAACTTTTTTTATTTATTTGCAATATATGTGTCAGCTAACACAACTACTTATTTTCGATTAGATATTAATTCTTTGGCTTTTTGTTTTGTCAATATTCCGCGTTTAGACATCGTGGTTATTATATCATCAAACGTTGTTAGTGATTCCAACCCAATATTTTGCAAATTAAGTGCTTCTTTTGCACCTAGATTATAATCCATAACTACTAAAAAATTAATTGTTTTAGCTCCGGTACTGTTTATTGCATCAATAAATGATTCATTATGTTTTAGCTCAGTTATCATATCATCTACAAGAACAACGGTTTCTCCTGACTCTAATTGACCTTCAATTGCGTTTTTAAAACCATATTGTTTAGATTCGCGTCTAATAAAAACCATAGGAATATTAGTCTTAAGACAAAGAGCGGTTGCAAGGGGTATTCCGGATGTAAATGCACCTGCAATCTTGTCAGGATTTATTTCTCTAATTTTATCTGCGAGCATATCCGTTATTATGTCAAAATACCGCGGATTAGAGATAATTGCAGAAATATCAAAATAAATTGGAACTTTTGTGCCTGAAAACGGTTCAAACTCTCCAAGCTTTGCTGCATCTGATTGTAACAATATATCGTGAATGTTCATAAAAACACCTAAATTGACTAAATTCTTCTTGAGAATTAATTATTAAACAGAAAGCTTTAATAGATTAATCATTTTCTATAATTTATTTAAAATGTATAAAACAATAAATAATGCCATCAAATTAAAATAAACCTAATTTCTTTTTATGTGTAACAAGGCCGGTTTGAGTTATATCAAAATCGCAGGTAATTCCTTCAGGAATGCTTCTGTGTTTTATGATTGTTGCAACTCTTTTAATACCTTCTTTTTTTTCAATCTTGATTAAACATTTTGATGCATATTTTGGTATATCGCCACCCACGATTTCAATTTCACCGGTTTCAAAATCAGAATATACTTGGTTTGTAACAATAACAGGTATATTTTGTTTACGTGAAATTGATGATAATATTGCAAGCTGAGCACTTAATTTTTGGTTTGCTTCCTGGATTTTATCATTATGCATATGCAAACGGTATAAGGACACCAAAGAATCTATTGCAATTAACCCAATATTTTCTTTTTCAATTAAAATTTCTAATTCTTTTATTGCCTGTTCTTGTTCAAAAAAAGTTTTTGCGTTAAAAATGAATAAATCTTTTAATGCTTCTTTATTATGCATCTGAACGAATCTCTCTGTTGAAAAACCGCCTTCTGTATCAATTAAAACTGCTTTTTTTCCTTCTTTTATACACGCTACAATTGCCTGGATTGTAAAATTGGTTTTCCCGGCACCTGACGGGCCGTAAATATTTGTGATTATGTTTGTCTCAATACCGCCTAAAAGAAGTGTGTCTATGGATTCACACCCGGTTTTTAAACGATTACAATTACTTTCTTTTACAATTAAAAATTTTGTATTTGACATAAATTATTGTTTGTAAAGACAGATTTAAATTTTAATTGTTTTTTTAAAAACTTTATTTATTATTTTATTGTTGCTAAAATTGTTTCGCCAGCTTTTATTTTGTCGCCAGGTTTTACCAGAATTTCGCTAATTTTTGATTTTGGTATTATTACATCAGTACGGGATCCGAATCGAATAAGGCCGATTTTACCACCTTTATCAATGCTTTGACCAATATCAACCCAGGATACAATACGTCTTGCAAGGGATCCAACCATTTGTATTGCAATTACAGATAACTTTTCATTTTCAATAAAAATATAATTTTTTTGATTTTTATCTGCTCGTTTCATAAATGCCGGATAATATTTTCCTTTTTCAAATGTTTTGTTTGTTACAACACCATCAATTGGAGAACGGTTTATATGCACATTAAATGGAGATAAAAAAGTCACGATCTTTATTGCGGGTTCTTTTAAGTAGGTAGATTCGTATATTTCTTCAATTGATTTTATTTTGCCATCTGCGGCAGATACGACACTATTTGGCTGCATTAATATTTCTCTGTTTGGGTCTCTAAAGAAAAATAAAGAAAATAATGAACAAAAAAAAGCAACTAATGCTATTGATTTTATACCAATTATATAAAAAAATAATGAACTTATAAAAAACGGAACGGCAAAGTAAAAACCGTCTTTTGCTATAGGATGTAATTTTATTTTAAGATGAACCATAATATTTCAACTTCAAAGAATTTACTTAAATGAATAACCGTACAGGTTTATATTTATTATTATTTGTTAAATCAAATATGTGTCTATCAAGTTTATATATATATCTTGAAAACAAAATAGAAGCATAATTAATCCCGTGGTGATATTATAAAAAAAGAAGTACATCTTAAAGTCGGAGAAATTCCAAGCAATGCACAGTCAGATATCGGTATCGGCATTGTTAGGTTTGATACGGCTATTATGTCTGAAATAGGTATTCGTGAAGGCGATGTTGTTGAAATTGAGGGAAAAAGAAAAACAGGTTCTATTGCAATCAGACCATACCCGTCAGATACAGGATTAAGCGATATCATACGTATGGATGGGTATATGCGAAGAAATGCAAAAACATCTATTGGTGAAAAAGTAACTATTAGAAAAGCAGAATTAAAAGAAGCTAAAAAAATCACAATAGCGCCAGCAGAACAAGGTGTTATAATACAGGTTCCCGGGGCTCAAATTAAAAAAAGCCTCCTTGGAAGAATTACTGCTATGGGTGATGTTATTGTTCCTACAACGCCCAGACGTTCAAGAAATAGTTTTTTTGATATGAACATAGAAGATATATTTTCTTTGGGTTTTGGCGAAATGCGGTTTAGTGTAATTAAAACCATTCCATCAGGAATTGTAAAAATAACTGATTTAACAGAATTTGAAGTATTACCGCAAGCCGTGAAAATAAAAGAAGTTGAAGAAACTCCACTCCCGGTAACTACTTATGAAGATATTGGCGGTTTGAAGGAAGAAGTTAAAAAAGTACGTGAAATGATTGAACTTCCACTAAAACATCCGGAATTGTTCGAACGTCTTGGAATAGAACCACCTAAAGGGGTTTTATTATATGGACCTCCCGGAACCGGAAAAACGCTTTTGGCAAAGGCGGTTGCGAATGAATCGCGAGCCCATTTTATATCTCTTAACGGACCTGAAATCACATCTAAATGGTATGGTGAAAGTGAGAAAAAAATAAGAGATATATTCAAACAAGCTGAAGAAAATGCACCAACAATTATATTTATAGATGAAATTGATGCAATCGCACCTAAAAGAGAAACCGTTCAAGGCGAAGTGGAAAGGCGGATGGTGGCGCAGCTTTTAGCATCGATGGATGGTCTTAAAAGCAGAGGCCAAATTATTGTTCTTGCAGCCACAAACAGAGAAAATGCCCTTGATCCTGCACTTCGACGAGGCGGTAGATTTGATCGTGAAATTGAAATAGGTGTTCCTGACAGAGAAGGTAGAATCGAAGTATTACAAATTCATATGAGAAATATGCCATTAAAACCATCTTTTGACGGGGCAACGGTAAAAAATTATTTGAAAAATAATGATGATATTGACAAAAAAATTGCAGACATTCTTCTTTTAAAAAATATGAAATTGCTTTATGATTCTTTATTCAAAAAAGAAGAAAAACTCATTCTTCAAAAACCATTTTCAGAATTTAAGGAAAAATTTGGCGCAATTTGTGATACAGATGAGCTTAAAAAAACAATACAAACAATTACAAAATTAAAGGATTTGGAAAAATTATTATTTAATTATCTGGATGAGAATAATCCAAAAAGAAAAGAATTTGTAAATATCGTAAAACAAAATAGCCTATTTTTGGTTTCTGAAAATAAAATTATGCTTAACATTACAAAAACAAAAATTTTGAAATTAATAGATGAATCTGACATAGATAAAAAACGCAAAAATGAATACATACAGTATATAGAACAAGCAGAAAATGATAAAATTGCAAAAAGAATGTTTTTTGGATTAACGCACGAAGAACAAATAGAATTAAATGATAAATTCAAAAAACAGATGATAGAACATCTTGCAAACGTAACACACGGCTATGTCGGAGCAGACATGGCATCACTTACAAAAGAAGCCGCAATGTCGGTTCTTAGACGAATACTTCCGGATATAAATTTAAAAGATGATACGATACCTGCAAGTGTTCTTAAAAAACTTGAAGTAAGAGATGATGATTTCAAAAACGCGCTTATGCAAGTAGAACCTTCCGCCATGAGAGAAGTTCTTATTGATATCCCAAACATTAAATGGGATCAGGTTGGCGGTCTTGATGAAGCCAAACAATACTTAAAAGAAATGGTTGAATGGCCATTAAATCATCCTGAAGCATTTACAAATATGGGTATAACACCTCCAAAAGGTATACTTCTTTATGGTGTTCCCGGAACCGGGAAAACACTTTTGGCAAAGGCCGTTGCGAATGAAAGTGATGCTAATTTCATATCTATTAAAGGTCCGGAACTTTTAAGCAAATGGGTTGGAGAATCAGAAAAGCATATACGTGAAATGTTTAAAAAGGCAAAACAAGTAGCGCCATGCATTATATTTTTTGACGAGATAGATTCTATTGCACCTAAACGAGGGCACGCAACAAATGATGTTACTGATAAGGTCGTTACACAGATGTTAACTGAAATGGACGGTCTTGAAGGTCTTGAGGGCGTTATAATTATTGGTGCTACAAATAGACCCGACATTATAGATCCTGCTCTGATGCGTCCTGGACGCTTCGACAGACATGTTTATGTTCCCGTTCCTGATTTAGATACTAAAAAAATGATATTTAAAATACATACAAAAAATATGCCATTATCTAAAGATATTCATCTTTTGGATTTAGCTAAAAAATCAGAAAACTATGTCGGAGCAGATATAGAAGCCCTATGCAGAGAAGCTGCCATTAATGCACTTAGAGCTGATATGAATGCAAAAGAAGTAACCCTTAAAGATTTTAATGCTGCGTTTGAAAAGGTTAAGGGTTCGGTAGATAAAAAAGCACTGGAAATATTCAAAAAGAAGATAGAAGATACCCAAATACAACCACCAAAACAGGAATTTGGATATGTCGGATAAATACGATTCTATCGGCACGCAACTACAATTAGATTTAAAAGTTGTTATACTAAAAGATGATTATGACAACCGAAAACGAACTGATTGCAAAAATATCAAAAGAAAGCAAATTAAATGAAAAAGAGATTTTAGAAAATATAAAAGAAAAAGAACTCGAATATTCCGGGCTTGTGTCCAGAATTGGTGCAATATATATTGTTGGTCGCGAACTTGGTATAGATCTCATAAAACCAACTGACAAAAATCTTAAAATAAATAATATCGTCTTTGATATGAACAAAGTCGAATTTATGGGAAAAGTCTTATTTAAATCAGAAATAAAAACATTTACTAATAAAAATGGCGACGGTAAAGTTGCAAATATCCTTCTTGGTGACGAAACAGGCACCATAAGATTATCTTTATGGAATGAAAAAACAGAAGCTATCACAAAAATAAATGTTGGTGATGTTCTTGAAATTCTTCAAGCATACACAAAAAAAGATTACCGCGATAATCCCGAAGTTCGATTAAGCAAATACGGAAATATACGTAAAGTAGATAATGTCGATATAGAAGTCATAAAAACAGATAATTCTAACAACAATAACGGATATACTACCACCACACTAGACAAAATAAATGAAAATGATTTTATCAAAATTAAAGCTCACATCATACGGCTATATGAGCGAACTATAATACATTATCTTTGTCCTACGTGCAAACAAAAGATACAGTCCGGCTCTTGTGAAGTTCATGGATCAGTTGAACCTGAAAAACTTCTAGTTATAAATGCTATTATTGATGATGGGTACAAACCAATAAATGCGGTATTTTTTAGAGATACAGGAGAAACCATTATTCAAAAAAACGTAGATAAAATAGAAACAGAAATAAAAGAAATGGGTGAACGTGGATTTTTTTCATCTATAAATGTTCTTGGTAATCAATATTCTTTTAAGGGTATTATTAAAAAAAATAAAATGACTGATGAACTAGAATTTTTAGTAAAAGAAGTAAAAAAATTAGACTTAGTCAATGAAATAAATAACCTTTTGGGCGCGTTGAATGAAAACAAAACAACGGAAATTTAATAAAAGGTGAAATTATATGACAAAAGAAATTACAATAGAAGATCTTCCGGGAGTCGGACCAAAAACAGCAGAAAAACTTGCTGATTCCGGTTTTTCAGACTTAATGTCTATCGCAACTGCGAGTGCATCAGAAATAGCAGCAATTGCTGAAGTTGGTTCAGGAACTGCTGAAAAAGTGATTGCATCTGCTCGTGGCGCTCTTGATATGGGTTTTGAAACCGGACTTGTAGCTTTAGAAAAAAGAGACTTAATTGGCAAGATAAACACGGGAAGTGAAGAAATAAATAAACTTCTTGGTGGTGGTTTTGAAACATCCTCAATTACAGAATGCTATGGAGCATTTGGATCATCAAAAACTCAAGTCGCGCACCAATTATCAGTAAATGTTCAAAGACCGGTTGAAGAAGGCGGACTTGATGGTGGAGTATTATACATAGATACAGAACACACATTTAGACCTGAGAGAATACAACAAATGGCAGAAGCGCATGGAATGGACTATAAAGATGTTTTATCTAGAATATTTATTGGTAAAGCATATAATTCAGATCACCAGATACTTTTGGCAGAAAAAGCAAAAGATATCATAAAAGAAAATAACATAAGACTTCTTGTTGTTGATTCTTTAATGTCTCATTTCAGATCAGATTATGTTGGGCGTGGTTCACTTTCAAACAGACAACAAAAACTCAATAAACACTTACACACACTTCAAAAACTCGCAGACACATATAATTTATGCGTTTATATCACAAATCAGGTAATGTCTAAACCAGATATGCTTTTTGGCGATCCGACAGAAGCTGTTGGGGGTCATGTATTGCATCACGCATCTGCATTTAGAATATATCTTCGAAAAAGTAAAGGCAGTAAACGGGTAGCAAAACTTGTTGATTCACCAAACCTTCCGGATGGAGAAGCCGTATTTAATATAGTAAATGATGGCGTTAGAGATTAAAATCTAGATTTTTAGAATATAAAATAAAATAAGGCCGTTACGGCCGTATTTTTTAAAGAATTAAAATATATCTTTTTCAGATACAATTACAAAATCACCAACGGATTTTACTGAAGAAAATGGAACTAAAAATCGACCCATATCATCTGCTTGTAATTGAATATCGCTTGTTGCTTTTGTTGGCTCAACTAATATCAAATTCATTAATTCGCCTGTTTCTGCTATGAAACTAACATCACCGACAACACCAAACTTTCTTCCCGTTTCGTCACTGATTATTGTTTTTCCTCGAAGGTCTTTCCCACGTATTTTTGTTTCTTTTACCATTAACATCACCTTGAATAAGTACTTATTAGAGGGAAATATTAATAAATATATTTCATGTTTTTTGTAAATCGTATCATATAAGTATTATTATTTTAGCAATTATTGCCGCAAGAAGGGTGGATGTAAAATTAACAGAACCATTGCTCATTTGATGTTTATTTTCAAAAAGAGCACCTAAAACACTATCTATCAACGAACCTGCAATTCCTGCGATAAATACTGCAAAAAACATACGCGTAGGGCTTAAAACTACAGAAAAACCAGATGAAAAGAAATAAGACATAATTGCTATTAAACCCGCGCCGCCAATGGCAGCCAATATTCCTGCTTGAGTAATACCCCCATTTGTTCCTTTAGGTACTTGTTTTTTGAGATTCGTTATTAATCGTGGCGATTTATTTGAATGGCTGCCAATTTCAGAACTTAATGTATCTGCAAGTGCTGCTGAAATGCTTCCCAAATACATTACAGGTAAATTAAAAACCGCACTCATAAAAGCAACAAGACCATTTGAAATTACATTATCCAATTCACGAACTTCGTGCTTTTTTTTATCTTTTTTCTTTAAAGAATAAGTTGCATAAATAGAAACGGTTAAAAATAAAAAAAGAACAAATACCCAAACAAACCCGCGCAAGGTATATATAATTACACCAAAAACAATAGACATCACAATTGCGGTTATATTAAAAGAACGTGAAATTAAAAGTAATGCGACAATTAAACCAAGTGCTAGTAAATACAATATCCAAACAAACATATATATCACATAATTTTTACGCTTCTACAAATATGCTTTTTATTTTAGGAGTTAATATATAAGTATAAGCTCTACCTTTTCGTTCACGCAAAACCATGTTTGCGGTCTCTAATCGTCGTAATATATTATTTATTGCCCGTAATGCGTGTGCTTTTGTTTTATAATCTACTTTGTAATCAATCAGGTCAACAATTTGTGCTGGAGTTAGGTTATTGTGTTTTTTTATAAGATCCATAATTGATCTTTGTTTTTCGGTTAAAACATTCAAATTGATTTTTATATCTTCAATTGTTTCTTTTTTTGGTTCTTTATCAAAATATGTTGAATCTATTATCTCTGCATCTTTTTCTTTGGCTTTTAATAATAAATTATTGCAACCCTTTAATACTTCGCGCGGAAACCCACCGGTTCGTTTATATATTTCATTAATTGCATCCATAGTAAATGGCTCTATTGATTTCCCACCAACAGATTCTATTCGTTTTTTTATGAGTTGGACGGTTTCATCTTTAGAAAGGGTGGTAAGTTCTATATCTGCAACAATGCGTTGTGAAAGCGTTTCTAACTTATTCATGTGTGTTTCTTTAATTGTGTGAAGTCCTGCAAAAACTATTGAAGTTCCTTCTATTTGATCTATAATGGATCGTAACCATTCAAGAATTTCTGTTTTAGTTTCATGAGCCTCATCAACTAATACAACAAATGGTCGACCTTTCATTTTTTTATTTGTTTTTTCGGCAAGATTATATATTGTTGTTTTGTCTTTTAGAATTGTATTTTTTATGCGCTCAAAGAATGTTTTGTTTAATACCCGCTCATTAAAAATTAAAACTAAATCTTCTTCTTTTTTTGGTGGTTTTGGAAGGTAAAGTGTATTATATTTAGATGAAATCCATTTAAGCAGTGTTGTTTTTCCAGCCCCTGTGGGTCCTGTAAGTAATATATGTTTTTGTTGCTCATCTAAATTATTTAAAAGAATTTGTATTTCTTTTGAATATCCAACCAGAAGTGTTGGTTTTATTTCTAATGTAAATGGATTTGTATCCCATCCATATTTTTTAAACCATAACTGTTTTTTGTTTTTATTCATAATATCCAACCGTTAACTATACGTGAAAATACATATAAATACACGTAAATATATTATTGTTGTTTATTGTTGCGTTTTAATTTATAAATCTTGCTTTTTTAACGCCAATAAACCTTAATTCAATATTAACTTCACGCGTGATTATATGAGATATTTTATATCAATAGAATTGAATGATGAATTACAAACACACATAAAACACATACAAGAAAACTTATCTAAATTAACCGGTGATACTTCACTTACAACGCCCAACCAAGAACACGTTACATTGAAATATTTAGGTGAACTAAATGAAACAACACTAAATAGCGTGCGTATGATTTTACGGGAACTCATTTGTGCGCATAAACCATTTAAAATAAATACAACACAAATCAATGCTTTTCCATCAAAAAAGAATGCGAGCGTCATATGGCTTGGAATACAACCATTAAAGAAACTAATAAAACTACATAATAAAATGTGTGAACTTACAAACATACCAAATTTAAATAAAACAAAAACATATGAGTTCAGACCACACATAACAATTGCACGCGTGAAGCCAATATGTAATAAACGTGAACTTCAAATATTTTTTAAACGCGTAGTTAATCTTAAAAAAATAACGATTAACGTGAACGAAATCAAACTTAAACAAAGTACACTAACATCATGCGGACCCGTACACAAAGATATAGAGACATTCACGTTACGTGCATGAATACAAATAATACAAATAATATAAACAACAAAAATAATAATAAATAATAACAGACCAACATAATATGAAAAACATTAGTTATGTGAACTTATATGAATGAAATCCACATCAAAAAACTATGCATAATACTTTCAATTATCGGAATATTCTCATTATATATCATTGTTTTGCTGCAAACCATAACACCGCTAAAAATAGAAGATTTAAATGAAAAATATATAGGGGACAAAATAAAAACCTGCGGCACAATACAAAGTCAAAAATATAGTGATGATGGAACTTATTTCATGGTACTTTATGATGTTAAAAAAATAGAAATTGTCTTTTTTAATGCATTGACAGATACGCAAGAATATGACATTAATGATGTTGTTTGTGTAATTGGAAGATTAAAAAAATATAATGAAAAGCTTGAAATTATTGGTGAAAAGATAACGGCAATATGACAAGGAAAAGACAATACAAACAATAAATCATTTATCAGATGTTTCGGTTGAATGTTTCACGTGAACTGCAACACCCTCGTCAAAATCTTTCATTTCTTTTTTATTCATTGCAGACAATCCACAAGCTAAAAGTTCATTTTTTGAATCAGTAACAAAAACCACGTCACCCGGACGAATATTTTTATCTGCAAATTTTACAAACCGCGCAAAAACATTTTTACCGTTTTTGGCAAATTCGCTTACATCGTCATCTACAACAACAGAATAATCTTTGTTTTTTAATTCAGATCTTATACGTGATGCGCCCGTAATTGTTGGAATAAAAAAACCATCATGGGCTCTTAGAGTACCTAAAAGGGTTTTATTGTCCCAAATACGCCTTATTCTTTTTGTCTTTTTGGATTTTTCAATCATTGTTGTATTGGTTATTATATTTTTTGCGTCTTTTCCGAATTGAAATTGTAAAATTGAACGAACCGTGTCTTTTGAATCTATTTTATATTTTGGCTTGTAAAACCCAGGTATTACGCATTGTCCGAAAGGATAGGTCATATGCATGCCTGACGGTACATTTAATCCCATCCATTTATATGTTCCGATATTAATATTTACGCGTTTTATTCGTTGTTTTACGGCATAAATTTCCGGTCGGTTTTTAGATTCCGGACCAAGATAAAAATAAGCCCTCTTTTTTGAAATTGGTTCTTGTTTTGATAAATACTTATTGTGTTTTTGAGCCGCAATATACGCATCATAAAGCATTGGATGAGATGTTACTCTGGTTTCCACTAAATCCCATAGCGTTCCTTTTCTAATCGCTTCTCTTATTGTTCTTAATTCACGAAATGTAACGTATAAATTATGTCTCGCAAGATCCGGTATTGTAAACTCTTTTTTGTTAAGTGTTGAACATATAGGACAGGAACATGGAAATTCTTCTAATTCATTAAAATTAAGAGTTCCAGATTCAGTCATATATTTTCCTTTTTTTGCAAAAATTGAATATGCAGCAGAATCAAAGACATCAATACCAATAGAAACTAAAAGTGAGAAAATCATTGGATGACCGCAACCAAATGCGTGTACCGGTCTTGCTACTGAAATATTTTTCTTTACAGAGATTATTGTTTCGACTAACTCTTTATATCTGTATTGCTCCATTAACGGCACAATTCCACCAATAGAATATATGTCAGGATTTATTTTATTTACCTGTTTTGCGGCATGAATTCTTAAATCTGAATAAATTCCACCTTGTATGGGTCCATTAAAAAGTGTGGTGGTGTTTACGAATTGTTTTGCTTCTTTTAAACGCGCAATTGTTGTTTTTAATTTTTCTTCGGCAATTTCTTTTGTGTCTGTTGGTAGTGTAAATTCGTCTAAAGGTGTTATTATATCAGAACCAATTTTTTGTTGAAATTGAATTGTTTCTTTCGCGCCTATTTTGGCTGAACCTTTTGAATACATCTGAAAAGTACCAGAATCCGTGTATATTGGTCCATTCCAATCATAAAATTTATGTAAACCTTGTTCTTCTATTGTTTTTCTGTTTTTAGAATTTTTAATAATATAGGCATTTGTTATTATTAATTCGGCTTTGAATTTTTGTTTAAGCTCTTTTGGAGATATATCTTGTTTGTTTGGACTTACAACAACGGCTAATGTTGGCGTTGTTATCTTTTGATTTTTTATAATCCAGTCTGCTATTCTTCCTGCAGCATCCCTTTTTTTTAATTGAAACATAAGTATAATTTTTAGTGTTGTTTATTAAATATATCACCTTAAATTAAACCACGTGATTTTCATGAATGAAAAAACAATAATTGTAGAATCCGGAAGATGTTCTTGGGGAAAATGCATATATTGCAGTTTTTCTAAAAAACCAGACGTTTCGGAAGCATCGTATAAACGGCTTAAAGATAATTTAGATTATAATTTATCTGATGATTCAAAAATTGATACGCTAAAATATTTTAATTCCGGAAGTTTTCTTGACGAAAAACAAATACCTAAAAGTTTTAGAATTTATTTGCTTGAAAAATGTAATAAAATTGGAGTAAAAAATCTTATTTTTGAATGTTTGCCAGAACATGTAAATGAAAAAGTACTAAAAGAACTTCAAAAATCAAGGAAAACTGTTCACGTGACGTTCGCACTAGGACTTGAAGTTGCGGACGATATAGTTCTTAAAAAAATAAATAAAGGTTTTACTGTTGATGTTTATAAGAAAACTGCGGTGTTGTTAAAAAAATATGGATTTGGTGTTAGAACATATTTGATGGTAAATCTTCCGTACGTGTCTAATATTAAAAAAAGTCTTGAAACATCAGTTAATTTAGCGCTAAGTTTAAGCGAAAGTATTGCTGTTATTAACACATATCCTTATGGTTATTCTCCATTGTACAAATTATGGCTTGATGATAAATGGCACCCACTGGACAAAAAACAATTCGATTCTGTATGTTCTCAATATAAAAATAATAATAAAATAGAATTATTTTTTGATGATTTTATTACGTATCCAAAATTTCCTGATTTTTTGAAAGAAAAAATTAAAGGCGCTACAAGCAGATGTCTTAATCATCCAAATTTTAATGTTTGGCAGGAATATTTGGAACGTTTTTATAAAAAACCTACAAGTAAAGAATATTTACTTTTTTTGCCGTGCGCTTTTAGAAAACCTTACTCTAGATCTTCCAGCCACAAAAAAATAATTGAAAGATTACATGGTATTCCAAATTATCAAAAAATACACCAAATCATGATTTCAACACCCGGCGTCATTCCTCGCGAATTAGAAACTAAATATCCTTTTGAAAGTTATGATTGGCCTGAATGGGAAGAAACATCAGCAGTTAAAAAAGAATACACAACAGTTACTCAAAAAAGAATTGTTGATTATTTATCGTGTCATAAATATAAAAAAATATTTTGTTATTTTAAACCCGAATCTGAAAGTTATTTAGCACTCAAAAATGCATGTTTATATCTTAAATTGCCGCTTTATTCTCTTCTTGATGAAAAGATGTATAAAGAAATAAAAGATATGAACAAAGGAGAAAAATTAAATTCGCCATTAACTCAAAGACGATTATTGGATGCTTTTTCAAAAAAATTAAGAGACATGATTTAATGTATGAACAAAGAATTAAAAAACTTAAGAGTATTTTAAAAGAAGAAAATCTGGATTGTTTATTTATCAGCAGTATGAAAAGTACAATGCCAAATATTTATTATTTTACAGGGTTTCTAGATGTATTTCCGTCTTCTTTGGTTGTTACCCAACATAGTGAATGGCTTTTAACATTTGCGCCAAGAAAGGCCAGAGCTAAAACTAAAATAACTAAAATTATTGATCTTAACACAACAAAAATATCTGAATTTTTTGAAAGAATCGGTCTTGATGAATCGCGAATTGGTATTGATGGTTCTGAAAGATTTTCATTTTTATATGCACTTAAAAAAAAGATGCCACATGCTAGATTTTTAGATGTAACTAATAAAATAGAGTATGTTCGATGTGTAAAAGATTCAACTGAAATTCATAAAATAAAAACCGCTTGTCTTCTTACAGATAGAATTATGGAAGATGTTATAGATTATGGTGTTGAAGGCAAAAATGAAGAACAATGCGCGAACATGATTAAAAAATCGATGATAGATAAAGGAAAAGAATGGTCGTTTGATACGATTGTTGCGGGTGATGTTAACACGTCATTTATCCACCACACACCTGAAAAGAAAAAATTTAAAGAAATAGCACTTCTTGATTTTGGTGTTAAAAATGAAAATTATTGTGCAGACATGACTAGAATGATTGTGTTAAACAAGAAAAAAGAACATATGGAAGTATTGTCAGCACTTAAAAATTTACAAAATCTTCTTGATGATTATGTAAAACAGGGCGTTCTTGCTTGCGAGGTGCATAATTTTGCATCAAAAACACTTGCGGATGCCGGATATAAACAAACTAATTTTGGTGAATTTCACGCGCTTGGGCATTCTGTAGGTCTTGAAGCACACGACGGTTTTAGTATAGGTCCTAAAAATAATAAACCATTATTAGAAAATATGGTTATTACTTTAGAGCCTGCAATATATATTCCGGGACAATTTGGCGCACGTCTGGAAGATACAGTTGTTGTTACAAAAACAGGTATTAAAAGACTTACTACTTCTGAATATTATTGATATTTTTGATTTTTCTTTCATTTGTGTAGTGTTAATTGATTAGTTATTTGTTTTTTTAAAACATACATTGGTGTTATTTTTGAATATTCGTTGTCGCTAGATTCAAATACTTCTTTAATATCAAAATTATTTTTATATTCTTCTTCTTCATTCATTCTGTAATTGTAAATAAATATTTTGTCCGCAAATTTTACGCTCCAAAAATCCCAAACAATGTTTAATAGTTTATCTAACTTTTTGTTTTTTGTGTCAAAACCAGAATCTGTTCTTATTTTTTCGATAATTTCTTTTGGTTTTTTGAATGTTGAGGTGTGTGTTTTTGAATCGTAAGATAATATTTGTAATTCCAACTCTAATTTTAATGCATTTTCATATGTTGCATCTCTATTTGAAAAATGGTTTAGTATTTCGTCTAATGTATTATATTGTTTTTCTTTTGGGATGCAAAATGCACGAGTTATAAAAAAACCATCAGTTTTTAAAAGACGTTTTATTTCCAGAAATAATGTATTTCTTTCATCCCAAGGTATGTTTGGAAAAATAGCATCTCCAATAATTATGTCGAAAAAATTGCTTTTTATTGGATTTTCCAACCAATTAGATTTAATGATTGTTTCGTTTGTTGGTTTTGTTTTTAACTGTGAATTCATTGCAAGTATCATTTCTAAATTTATATCTATAATTGTTGTTTTATAATCTAAATCGTGTAATGTGTCTCTTATTTCTGGTGTTGCTCCTAAAACTAATGCGGTTTTTGCACCATCTTTCTTTTTTTGTTCCAACCACAGTCTATATTTATCAACTTCGCCTTTTGATATACGACTAGGAGATGTAAAATAAGCGCCCCACATATCGGCTATTTGTTTCCAAATAACGGATGTGTTTTCTAGATTTTCTGTATTTTCTATAGATTTTATATTTTCGACCATAATACCACAAGTTAACTATGTATGTTTTATTTTTATTAAGGATTGTATTTAAATGAATATTATGAACGTTAATAATAATCCCAAATGCGAATTGGTTAGAATACAAACAAAAGATAATTTAGAATTGCAAGGACTTTTATATGAGCCGAAAATAAAAACAAATAAAATTGTTATTCATAATCATGCGTGGATTGGAAATTTTTATGAAAATTTGTTTATTGATTACATTGCAAAAGAGGTCACATCTTTAGGCTATGCGTTTATGACATATAACAATCGTGGTGCTGGTATTTTAGGTGAATTTATCAAAAAAGAAAAAACTAAAAGAACCCGCATACAATCCGGCGGTAGTGTTGAAATATTCGAAGATTGTCTGATTGATATTTCTGCGGGAATTAAATATTCTAAAAATAGAGGATATAATTCAATTGTATTAGAAGGACATAGTCTTGGATGCCAAAAAATCGCATATTATCAATTCAAAACAAATGATAAAAATGTTCATGGATTAATTTTTTTGGCTCCGGTAGATGATATTGCATACGTTAAAAAATTACTTGGAAACAAATATTACGAAATGTTAAATATTGCAAAAAAATTACAAAATAATGGGAAGGGTGACGATTTAATTCCAAATGATATGGCATTTTATCCGATGATGACGGTGAATAGATATCTTGATTTGATTAACCCTGAAACAGAACATGGAAAAATACTAAATTATTCTGGAAATTTAAACGGAATTAAAAAAATAAAGTGCCCAGCTATTACTATTTTTGGTTCTCATGATAAATATGAAAATAATCCAAAAAAAACATTAAGTTTTTTAGAAAATCAACTTAACTGGAAAACTAAATTAATAGAAAATGCAGATCATTGGTTTTTTGGCCAAGAAGATAAATTATCAAAAACTATATCTTCCTGGCTTGTAAAAAAAACTAATTTTTAAAATGGTTTTCTGCTGATTTTATTGCTGCAAGTAAAAGTTTTGTTGCACCATTAAGATCATCAATGTTTACTATTTCTGTTGGACTGTGTATGTGTCTTCCAGGCAACGATATAAGACCTGTCGGTATTCCTTCTCGAGACATGTTTATTATTGTCGCATCAGTTGTTCCGAATCTAACACCGATTTCTACTTGATGTTTTATTTTGTCTTTTTTAACAGCACCTATAAGCCATTCTTTAACGTTTTTTCTAATTAAAAGACCACGACCTTCTGCATCTGCCAGCGTTATTATTGGTCCGGCCCCTAAAATTGTTGAAGAATCTATTTTAGAAATTCCCGGCATATCACCGGTTGTTGTCATGTCAACTACGAGTGCCACATCAGGATTAATTCCAAATACTGCAGTTCTTGATCCTTTAAGACCTACTTCTTCTTGGGTGCAAAATAAAAAGTTAACTTCGCCAGCAAAATCTTTTTTTAAATTTTTTATTGCTTCAATAAGTACTGCACACCCTGCACGATCATCAAATGCCATACCTCTAACGCAATTATTTTTAAGCTCCACAAAAGGTACATCAAAAGTTACAGGATCTCCTAATTCTATTCCGTGTTCTTCTAATATATCTTGTTTTTTATTATCTGATTTATTTTTTTTGTCTTTATCATCGGTGGTTTTGTCATCCTTATTAATTATACCAATATCGATAAAAAGATCTTTTATTTTTGTTACTTTTTTTGATTCTTCGGGTTCTTCTAAAAATGCGCTTTTTGAAACAAGTACGCCTTTTATATCTTTGTTTTTTGTGTAAATATTAACTGGTGTCATTGGTGCTGCTTTGGCAGATATTCCACCAATTGGAGTTACTCTAATATATTTATCCTCTAAGTGATTCACAATAAAACCAATTTGATCCATGTGTGCGGATAAAAGAATTTTTGGACCTTTTTTTTCGCCTTTTACAACTGCGATTAAATTTCCCATTTTATCTTCTTTTATTTCATCAACATGTTTTTCAATCATGGTTTTTATTTCTTTTCTAATTATATCTTCATGTCCGGAAATTCCCGGTATCATTGACAGAGTTTTAAGCGTTTCTTTCATAATAACCACATCCATTTTAAATAACATAAATTAATTAAACAATTAACAATTATGTTTTATTCTTGTTTCTTTTTTAAATATCTTTTTTTGTGTTTTTTTCGTCTTTTTTTTCAAAAAAATTAATTATAAAATCTTCGAGTATTTTTGCGCCTACAACCAAATCATCTACAATTACATATTCGTCTGTTGCATGCATTAAATCACCAACACTAAAACCAGTTGCAATTGAGGGAATATTATGTTTTTTAAATAAAGAAATTACCGTTGCACCAGAACTGCCTACAATATTTGCAGGGATGTTATATTTTTTGAATGATTGCTTTAATTTTTGTATTATTTTATGTTCTGAATCTATTTCATACGGTTCTTGATCCATATCAATTATTATTTTTGATTCATCAGAATAATTATTTATTATGGTTTTTATGTCGGTCAATATTCTTTCTTTGTTCATGCCGGGCAAAAAACGCAAATCTAATTCAAAAATACAACTATCCGCAACGATATTTACTTTTTGACCGCCATTAATTTTACCAATATTTATTGTGGGTTTTTCAAAAAGATTATGTTTTTTATATTTAAATTTATGTGTTTTTAAATCAACTATTATTTTTGCAGCAATTTCAATTGCATTTATTCCTTTGTGTGGATATGCACCATGTGCTTTTTTCCCCATGATTTTAATAGTTAGATGCATAACTCCTTTTTGCGCAGAAATTATTTTGAAATCGCCATCATCAATTGCAATAGCGTTTGTTGGTTTTAATATTCCTTTTTCTAAAAGCGGTATAAGTCCGTACCTGCTGCCTGTTTCTTCATCCACGGTTGCTGCAAATATTAAATCACCATTTAATTTTTGATTGTTTTCTAAAATACTTTTTACAACTTCAATACATATAGCAACATGTCCTTTACAATCAGAAGTACCTCTACCGTATATTTTTCCATTAATATATTCTGCAGAAAATGGATGTTTTTTCCAACCTTTGCCGGCTGGTACAACATCTAAATGTGGTGTTATTAAAAGTGATTTTTTGGTTGTGTCGGCACCTTTTAAAATACCAATTACATTAGGTCTTTTTTTTTCAAATTCATAAATATTAACAATAAGACCTAATTTTTCTAATTCTTTTTTTACAATCATTGCTGATTTATATTCGTCGCCGGGCGGATTTTCTGATTTTGCGCGAACAAGACGTTGCGTCAAATCTATTATACGCTCTTTATTAATCATAACTTCAATTAATTAAAAATATTTATATCTATATGCTATACTACGAAAAAAAAGAAAAAAATATGTGGTTGATCAAAAAAAATCAAACCACAAATTTGTAATAAAAAATTAAAAGAAAAAAAAGATTACTTAAGATCTTCGTTTGTTATTATCTTAACTCTTCTTGATGTTGTTTGTGCTTTTTTTGTTGTTAAAATATATGACACATTTGCAGACTCTGATGCGGATATTATGTCTCTGTCCGCGTCTGCATCTACTACAACAATTGATGGGTTTTGAACTTGTTTTATTGCTTTTGAAAGTTCTTTTACAGGAACTCTTCCTGCGAATACTCGATTTTCATCAAAAATTGCTGCTGCTCTTGTACCCATTAAATCATTTAATTGTTTTTTGCAAAATTCTTTTAAATCATCGTCCATTGTACTTTTTTGTGGGGGTACAAATTCTTCTCGTGGTGTAAATGATCGATCTTGCTTAGTGAATCGTTCTTGCCGTGGTTTTTGATCAAATGTTTTTTGTCTGGGTCTTGTATCTCTTGCGTCTTTTGTAAAACGTGAATTTTGTGGTTTTCGATTATTTTGTGTTTGTATTGGTTTTAATTCTTTTGCCTGATCTGCCGGTACTTTGTCTCTTAGGGCAGTGAATATTTCTTTTTTAGTTAGTTCTTCTACTTCTTTTCCTTCCGGTGCTCTTGCAACAAAATCTATGTCAGCAATTGCTTTTAATTCCTTAAAAATTAAGTCTCCGCCTCTATCGCCATCAAGAAATACAGTTAATTGGTGTTCTTTTGATATTTTAGCCATTTGAGGAGGCATTGATGTTCCGCCAACTGCGATTGCATTTTTAACGCCATGTTTTAACAATACCATAACGTCTGCCCGACCTTCACAAACAATTATTTCTTCTGCAGTTGCTACATCAGGACCTGCTGCTAAACCTTGATATTCTGTTATTTCTGCAGATCTTATTGTTTTCATTAAATCTTCGGTAATTGTTGTTGTTTCCGGTACTTGTGTTAGTAGCGAAGAAAGTAAAGATTTTGCTCTATCTACGATGTATTTTCGTTTTGTTGTTCTTAAATCTTCTACGCCGTCGACCATTATTTTTGCATTACATGGACCTACTCTATCAATTGTTTCTAATGCTGCTGCAATTAATGATGTTTCTGCACCATCCAAGCTTGCAGGTATTGAAACAGAACCGTGTGCTTTCCCCTGAATAACGTTGATTATAACTTCAATTCTGCCTATTCTTCCTGTTCTTTGAAGTTCTCGAAGATCTAAATCAGAACCTAACAATCCTTCTGTTTGACCGAATAGAGCGCCAATTACATCTGGTTTTTCAACCATTCCGTCTGCTTTAAATTTTGCTTTTATTAGATATTTTACTGATGTTTGTGCTATTTTTGCCATTATACACACCTCATATTTTATGTGTGTGGTCAGCTAAAAAACAACAATTCAAGAAATAAATCATCCTTAAACTAAGTATATTAAATTAATTATATTTTTGATGTTATAGTATATGTATATTCTTTCATTTTTTATTTTTTTTCTTTTAATGAATTATTCATATTTTATATTTAATTTTTAGTTTATTTTGTTTTTAATTATTTTTTTAGGATTATTTAATTGATATTTCTTTAAGCGTTTCTAATGCTTTTTTTGTTGTTATATTATCTGCCACTAATTTTTTTATTTTTGATTTTCTGCCGGAAATTAATATTACCGGACGTTTTAATACTTTTGTAAATATTTTAACAAGTTCTATGTTTGCATTATTCTTTTGTGGGGTTGATTTTAAATAAACATATATCTTGTTTTTATTAAACTGTATGTTTTGTTTTGATTGGTTAGTTTTTACAGTCACAGTTATTATGATATTATTTTCTTTTTGTATTATCATGTAATCATAAATATAGCCTGTGTCTAACATCCATTTTCATTGAATGATCCCCATCACCCTTGATGCACTGACTTAACACAGGCCTTTATCGCCACGGGGTATCCTAATATCATCGCAGGTTCAAATTGCTCGTAACAGGGACCCATCGTCGCGTGAATATAATATTGCTTATGTTTTTTTATAAGCATTTTGATTTATATGTAATCACATTATAGTAGTATTAATTTATATATGTTTTGGTTGGTTGGTTTTTGTTGTTTAAGTGTATATAATTATAATATTTGATGTGTTATAAACCTCATGGCGTACAAAAAAGGTTATGCTTTTGAAAGAGAGCTTAAAAAACATCTAGAAAAGGAAGGTTGGTGTGTAATTCGTTCGGGCGGTAGTAAAAAACCGGACATAGTTGCAGCTAAGGATGGAAAAATTATTGTTATTGAATGTAAATCAACCATAAAAGATTGCGCATATCTTGAAAAAGATGAAGTTAAAAAATTAATAATGGTTGCAACTGCGTTTGGTGGCGAATGTATATATGCTATTAAGCAAAACAACAAGGGTTTTTCTCTTATTGATACAGACCAATTAATTGAGAAAGAAAATAGTTATTTTGTTAGTCTTAAATAAAAAATAAATATTAAACGGGGTTGATTTTATATGCGCATGAGTAAAAAAACATTAGAAAGTATGATTATTGATAAAAAATTAGTAAGTGATTATGGTAATCTTGATAAACAGCTTACTGCAAATGGCATTGATTTTAGAGTGGCGGCAATTATAGAGGTTTTAGAAGCAGGCACTATGAGAATTAAAAAAGAAGATTGTCAAAAACCAAAATTCGGACGAGTTTTTGTTATGAATGGTTTTGAACATGTTGTTGATAGTGTTTCTTGCGACGAAAAAATAACTGTTGATGAAGGAACGCTTGTTAATCTTAAAAAAGAGACGCCGTATTTGTTTATTACGTGTGAAAAAGTTGATACGCCTACAAATTATAATTTTACTATACAATGCAGAAGTACGCTTTTTAGAATGACTCAATCGGTTTTAGCAACTGCATTTGGTGAGGCTGGTTATCGAGGAGTTTTAACATTAATGGTTGTGCCTGTTTTAGATACTGGTGTTGATATTGGTGTTAGATTCTGTCAAATTGTGTTTTCTAAGTTAGACAATAAATCTCATTATGAGGAACAGGGAGAAACTAATTATCAAGACGGTAAAGTTATTTAATATATATTATAGCTGTTAATTTGTACCTATATTATAATTTAAAAAATAACAAAATTAGTGGTTTGTATGACTAAAATAATAAAAAAATATAATAATACCACATCAATTATTGCAAAAAATATTGCGAATGACCTTATATTTAATGAAAATGCAGGTAAAGTTATTCAAAAATGGAGAGATATTTTTAAAATATCTCAAAAGGATTTTGCAAAAACGATTGGTGTGGTACCTTCGGTTATTTCTGATTATGAATCCGGCAGACGGCAATCTCCGGGACTAAAAATGGTTAGAAAAATAATAAATGCATTTGTTAAAATTGATAGAGAACATGGCGCATTAATTTCTAATGAATTTGCAACTATTGATGATAATGAAAAATTAAATGATGCTATTTTAGATATATCAGAACTATCAAATCCAATAAATGTAAATGATTTTAGTGAAATCATAAATGGAAATGTAATTGTTAAAACAAATAATGAAAATATTTATGGATATACTGTTATTGATTCTATAAAGGCAATTACTAATTTATCTCAAAAAGAATTGTCTGAATTATATGATATGACACAAAAACGCGCTTTGATATTTATTAATGTTGAAACAGGCAGATCACCATTGGTTGCGTTAAAGGTAACCGGTTTAAACCCTGGTGTTGTTGTGCTTCACGGGGTTACAAAATTAGATGCACTTGCAAAAAGAATAGCTGAAGTTGAAGGCATTACATTAATTTTGTCTAATTCTAAAAATGTTGACGAATTACTGTTGAATTTGAAGAAACTTAAATGATGAGTTTTTATAAATATATAATAACCAAACAATAATAACAAAAAAATGGTGTTATAATTGGTTAATTTATATAATAAAAAATTACAGGCATATTGTTTGGGTTTTGTTGGTGTGGAAAATGAAAAAAGGTTTGTTGTTACATCATTATCTACAATAACCCATAAAAACTTATTTTTTGAAAGTGAAAAAACAGCACATAAATATGTATCAAATATACAAAAACACCCACAAATAGTTAATGGTTTTGATATAGCTAAAAATAATTATAATATAGAATATATTGTTGATGATATTAAACAAACAATTTGTTGTGGTATTAATGCCATATTATTACCACCAAAAACAATTGATATGTTAAAATATATTGAAGAATCAAATAATCTTTTAAATTTTTTAAATAAATTAAATAATGAAAAAATACTATCTATTATTTATGATGATAATGGTTCTTGTTTTGTAATTAATAATAATTTAAAAAATTGTTTTGTTGAATTAGATTTAAACACACCAATTATTTCTGGTGCATATCAAAATATTATTGCAAATGTTAATGGTTTGAATGGTATTCCTGCACCAATTATCAATAAAATCAATTAAAAATAAAATTCGTTTTTCAAAAAATCCATTATTTTTGTGTGTAAATCTTTTGAAAATGCTAATGATATTTCTCTTGTTCTGCCATATCGACCATTGCTTATTACTTTTGCATTGATAATTCCTAACATATCCAATTCAGATAAAATATCTGAAACTCTTCTTTGTGTTAGTGGTTTTAATATTACTTTTTTACATGTTGCAATATATGTATTATATACATCACCAGTTAATATTTTATCTGATTCGTTTTCTATTTTTGATAAAAGTGTATAAATTATTGCTTTTGATTGTTTTGGTTGTGTTTTTACAACTTCTAATATTCTATCTGTATCTACTTTTTCTTCTGCCATATCTACATGTTTTATAGATATTATTTCGTCGCCATTTCTCTCTGCCATTTCACCTGCAACACGCAAAAGATCTAATGCGCGTCTTGCATCACCATGTTCTTGAGCGGCTAGTGCTGCACATTTTTGATTAACACCACATTCTAATATTCCTTCACTGAATGCAATTTTGGTTCGTTCTTGTAATATGTCTTGAAGTTGCACTGCGTTATATGGTGGGAAAATTAAATCTTCTTCAGATAATGATGATTTTACACGAGCATCAAGATAATCAGTAAATGAAATATTGTTAGATATTCCTATAATTGCAACTTTTACATTTTCTAAATCCTGATTTATTCGAGTAAGATTATATAGAAAGTCATCACCAACTTTATCTACTAAAGAATCGATTTCATCTATAATTATTATTAAAACACCTTCCTGTTCTTCTAAGGCTTTAAAAAATATTTTATATACTTGATCTGTCGGAAGTCCGGTTGGTGGTACTTTTTTACCTAATTTATCTGCTAAAAATGCTAAAAAACGATATTCTGTATCTGCAACTCTCTTCATTTTACAATTAACATATATTGTTGATATTTTTGTGTTATTTTGTTTTCCGGCAATCACTAATTCATTTAGAACATAATTTGTCACTAATGTTTTTCCTGTTCCTGTTGAACCATAAATAAACACATTAGATGGTCTTTCGTTTTTAAGAGCAGGTAAAATAATACGACCTAATTGATTTATTTGATTTTCCCTATGCGGTACTGTATCTGGTGTATAATTAGACATGAGTACTTTTTTATTTGAAAAAATAGGTTTTTTTGATAAATAATTACTGAATAAATTTTGAATTGTTTGTTGAGTCATAATCTCTATAGGAAATGAAGGTTTAAATTATTATTGGTTATTTTTGTATACACCCACACCCCTTGAGTTCGTTTGGAAATATTGTTATATGGATTTTTTAATTTTTTATTTTATTGTTATATATATATATAATATAATATATAGTTTATATATATATATATATAAATTAAAAATTAAAAAAACGAAGAACAAAACTAAAATAAAATTTATTTAAAAATATCATTAAAAACTTTATTTTAGTATCAAATAACGTCATATTTTTATTTTAAATAATACAAAAAACACATCAAAAATATGTATAAAATTGAAGAATTTAACCTAATTTTATAGTTTTTTAATATATTTTTTTTGAAAATTAATTTCCATAAGAAATTAAGGTGTGGGTATGTTTGTGTAATATATTTTTGTTTTAAATGATGGCATCTATTTTAATATTTTCAATTATCAATTTAGTTATGGATGATTTAAAAAAAATTATAACTGATTTTATTTGTAATGGAATTATTATTGATTCTAAAGCATTGAAAT